>NZ_JBDYKJ010000023.1:0-64764 GCF_040012395.1 Nocardioides sp. 31GB23
GAGACCGTGCGCACGTTGAAGTACTGCACCGTCGCGAAGTCGGTGAGGACCTCCATCGTCACCAGCGCCAGGCCCGCACGTGCGGCAGGCTGCAGCCCATGGAGCAGTTCCTCGGGTGGCCGCTGGTGCGGCAGGTCCTCGGTCGAGACAAGCTGGGCCGCGGGGCGGCGGCGATGTCGCAGCGCAGCCGCACCCTGGAGCCGCGCACCGTGCAGGCCGACCGGGTCGTCGACTCGGTCTGCCCGTTCTGCGCCGTGGGCTGCGCCCAGAAGGTCTTCGTCAAGGACGAGAAGGTCGTGCAGATCGAGGGCTCCGCGGCGAGCCCGATCTCGCGGGGGCGGCTGTGCCCCAAGGGCAGCGCCAGCAAGCAGCTGGTCACCTCGTCGAGCCGGGTCACCAAGGTCCGCTACCGCCGCCCGCACGGCACCGAGTGGGAGGACCTCGACCGCGAGACCGCGCTCGACATGATCGCCGACCGGGTCATCGCCACCCGCAAGCAGTTCTGGCAGTGGGAGGACGAGGAGGGGCGGCGCACCCGCCGCACCCTCGGCATCGCCAGCCTCGGAGGGGCAGCCCTCGACAACGAGGAGAACTACCTCATGAAGAAGCTGTACACGGCCATGGGGGCGATACAGATCGAGAACCAGGCCCGTATTTGACACTCCTCCACGGTGCCCGGTCTGGGTACCTCGTTCGGCCGTGGTGGGGCTACCACCAGCTTGCAGGACCTGCAGAACGCTGACTGCATCCTCATCGAGGGCTCCAACATGGCGGAGGCCCACCCGGTGGGCTTCCAGTGGGTAATGGAGGCCAAGCGCCGGGGCGCGACGATCATCCACGTCGACCCCCGGTTCACCCGGACCTCGGCGGTCTCCGACCTGCACGTCCCGATCCGCGCCGGCAGCGACATCGCCTTCCTGGGCGGTCTGGTCAACCAGGTGCTGAGCAACGACCTCGACTTCCGTGAGTACGTCGTGGCCTACACCAACGCCGCCAACGTCATCGACGCCGACTACCAGGGCCCCGACGACCTCGACGGGCTGTTCTCCGGCTTCGACCCCGAGACCGGGCAGTACGACCCGATCACGTGGCGCTACGAGCCGCCCGAGGAGATGAACGAGGAGGAGCGCCAGCGCGACCGCGAGCTGCGCGAGGAGGCGGACGCGGCCGCGACCGGTGACGACGCCAAGCGCTCGCACCAGGCCGCCCGCTCCGAGAGCCACGGCTCGGGAGGAGCGCCGGTCAACTGGAAGGGGCTGCGCGACGAGACGCTGCAGCACCCGCGCTGCGTCTTCCAGATCCTCAAGCGGCACTTCGCCCGCTACACCCCCGAGATGGTCGAGCAGGCCTGCGGCATCCGGCCCGAGCAGCTGCGCCAGGTGGCCGAGGCCCTGACCACCAACAGCGGTCGCGAGCGCACCACCGCGTTCGCGTACGCCGTGGGCTGGACCCACCACAGCACCGGCGCGCAGATGATCCGGACCGCCTCGATCCTGCAGCTGCTGCTGGGCAACATCGGGCGTCCCGGGGGCGGAATCCTGGCGCTGCGCGGGCACGCCAGCATCCAGGGCTCCACCGACATCCCGACCCTGTTCAACATCCTGCCCGGCTACCTGCCGATGCCGCTGGCCGACCACCACCAGAGCCTCGACGAGTGGGTGCGCGCCGACGAGGGCAAGGCGGGCTTCTGGGGCAACATCCGCTCCTACGCCGTCAGCCTGCTCAAGTCCTACTGGGGCGACGCGGCCACGCCCGAGAACGACTTCTGCTTCGACTACCTGCCGCGCCTGACCGGCGACCACTCGACGTACAGCACGGTCAAGGGGCAGATCGAGGGCAGGGTCAAGGGCTACTTCCTGGTGGGGGAGAACCCCGCCGTGGGCTCGGCCAACGGCAAGATGCAGCGCCTCGGGATGGCCAACCTCGACTGGCTGGTCGTGCGCGACCTGCAGATGATCGAGTCCGCGGACTTCTGGAAGAACGGCCCCGAGATCGAGACCGGCGAGCTGGTCACCGAGGAGATCGGCACCGAGGTCTTCTTCCTGCCCGCGGCCAACCACGTCGAGAAGGCCGGCTCGTTCACCCAGACCCAGCGGATGCTGCAGTGGCGCGACCAGGCGGTCCAGCCGCCGGGCGACTGCCAGAGCGAGCTGGAGTTCTACGTCGACCTCGGCAACCGGATCCGCGAGAAGCTCGCCGGCTCCACCGACGAGATGGACCGTCCGCTGCTCGACCTGGCCTGGGACTACCCGGTCGACGAGCACGGCGAGCCCGACGCCGAGGCGGTACTGCGGGAGATCAACGGCACCGGCCCCGACGGGGCACCGCTCTCGTCCTACACCGAGCTGGAGGCCGACGGGTCGACCTCCTGCGGCTGCTGGATCTACTGCGGCGTCTTCGCCGACGGGGTCAACCAGGCCCGGCGGCGCAAGCCGCACTGGGAGCAGGACCAGGTGGCCTCCGAGTGGGGCTGGGTGTGGCCCGCCAACCGGCGCATCCTCTACAACCGGGCCTCGGCCGCCCCCGACGGCACCCCCTGGAGCGAGCGCAAGCGCTACGTGTGGTGGGACGCCGAGCAGGGCCGCTGGACCGGCTCCGACGTGCCCGACTTCGTCGTGGACCGGGCGCCCGACCACGTGCCGGAGGACGGCGCGAAGGGTCCCGACGCCATCGGCGGCCAGGACCCATTCGTGATGCAGACTGACGGCAAGGGGTGGCTCTTCGCCCCGGTCGGGGTCGCCGACGGTCCGCTGCCGGCGCACTACGAGCCGCCCGAGTCGCCGGTGCACAACCCGGTCTACGCCCAGCAGAACAACCCCGGGCGCAAGCAGCTCTCGACCCCGTCGAACCCGGTCAACCCGAGCTTCTCGGAGGTGTTCCCCTACGTGTTCACCACCTACCGGCTCACCGAGCACCACACGACGGGGGCGATGAGCCGGACCCTGCCCTACCTCACCGAGCTGCAGCCCGAGCCGTTCTGCGAGGTCTCCCCGCGCCTGGCCGCCGAGCGCGGCCTCGAGCACGGCCAGTGGGTGACCATCGTGACCGCCCGCACCGCCATCGAGGCACGGGTGCTGGTCACCGAGCGGCTGCGCTCGCTGCGGCTGGGCGAGCAGTGGGTCGAGCAGGTCGGCCTGCCCTACCACTGGGGCGTCAACGGCATCTCGAAGGGCGACTCGCCCAACGACCTGGTCAACGTGACGATGGACCCCAACGTCTCGATCCAGGACAAGGTCGGCACCTGCGACATCCGCCCCGGCCGCCGCCCGCGCGGCGCCGACCTGACGGCGTACGTCGACGACTACCGCAGGCGCGCCGGCGTCGACCTGGACCACCCCACCGACGGAGGCACCGACACGTGAGCAGGCTCAGCGAGTTCCTGTCCCCCGAGTCCCTGTGGGGACGCCTCGACGACCCCAGCGAGAACGCGGGCTACGAGGAGCACCCGGCCCGCAAGGGCTTCTTCACCGACACCTCGGTGTGCATCGGCTGCAAGGCCTGCGAGGTGGCGTGCAAGGAGTGGAACCAGGTGCCCGACGACGGCTACCTGCTGACGGGGATGTCCTACGACAACACCCAGCAGCTCGGGGCCAGCACCTGGCGCCACGTCGCCTTCATCGAGCAGCCGGTCGGAGCGCCCTCGACGGGGGCGCCGCCCACCGACCTGGGGATGCCGGGCAGCAAGCCACCCGGCTGGGAGCGCGAGGTGACCCTGGGCGAGGACCTCGTCGACGGCGACCCGCAGGGTGCGGCCTCCGGCGACAGCGGGGTGCGGTGGCTGATGTCGTCCGACGTCTGCAAGCACTGCACGCACGCCGCCTGCCTCGACGTCTGCCCGACCGGCTCGCTGTTCCGCACCGAGTTCGGCACCGTGGTGGTGCAGGAGGACATCTGCAACGGCTGCGGCTACTGCGTGCCGGCCTGCCCCTACGGCGTCATCGACCAGCGCAAGGACGACGGCCGCGCCTTCAAGTGCACGCTGTGCTACGACCGGCTCAAGGAGGGCCAGACGCCCGCCTGCGCGCAGGCCTGCCCGACCGAGTCGATCCAGTTCGGCGACCTCGACGAGCTGCGCGAGCGCGCGGCCGCCCGTGTCGAGCAGCTGCACGACCAGGGCGTCGACGTGGCCCGGCTCTACGGCGCCGACCCCGACGACGGCGTCGGCGGCGACGGGGCGTTCTTCCTGCTGCTCGACGAGCCGGAGGTCTACGGCCTGCCGCCCGACCCGGTGGTGACCACCCGCGACCTGGGCTCGATGTGGCGCCACGTCGGGGCCGGTGCGCTGGCCCTGGCCGGTCTCGGCGCCGCGTCCTTCCTGGGCAGGCGCCGATGAAGCGCGGCGAGCAGTCGATGGTGCCGGAGCCGGAGTTCCAGTCCTACTACGGGCGCCCGATCCTCAAGGAACCGACCTGGAAGACCCCCGACGTCCCGATCTACCTGTGGATCGGTGGCATCGCCGGCGGCTCGTCGCTGCTGGCCGAGGGAGCGGCGCTCAGCGGACGCCCGGGCCTCGAGCGGGTCACCCGGCTGACCGCGGCCACCGGGGCCGCGATCGGCACCGTCGCGCTGGTGCACGACCTGGGCCGCCCCGAGCGGTTCCTCAACATGCTGCGGGTCTTCAAGCCGACCTCGCCGCTGTCGGTCGGCTCCTACATCCTCGCACCGTTCAGCAGCCTCGCCGGCGCCGCCGCGGCCTCGAACGTCACCGGCGTGGCGCCCCGCCTGGGCCGCCTGGCCGGGGCCGGGGCCGCCGTGTTCGGCCCACCGCTGGCCACCTACACCGCCGCGCTGTTCTCCAACACCGCGATCCCGGTCTGGCACGAGGCGCACCGCGAGCTGCCGTTCGTCTTCGGCGCCTCCGCGGCGGCCGCCGCCGGTGGCACCGCGATGATGCTGGCTCCGGCCGCCGAGAGCGGCCCCGCCGTGCGGATGGCGGGCGTCGGCGCGGTCGCCGAGCTCGGGCTGGCCCACCACATGGAGCAGCGCCTCGGGATGCTCGCCGAGCCCTACGAGAAGGGGCTGGCCGGCAAGCTGACCAAGCTCTCGCGCGCCCTGACCGTCACCGGGCTCGGGCTGAGCGCGCTCGGGCAGCGTCGTCCGTGGCTGCGCCGGGTGGCCGGGGCGTCGTACTCCGCCGGCTCGCTGGCGCTGCGCTTCGCGGTCTTCGAGGCCGGCAAGGAGTCCGCGCGCGACCCCAAGTACGTCGTGGTGCCGCAGCGAGAGCGCATTCGCGCCCGAGAGGAGGAGGCGCGTCGCCAGGGATCGGGCACTGTGTCCGTGTGACCGGTGAGACGACTCCGCAAGACACCCTCCGACTGACCCAGCACGCCTCCGGGGGCGGCTGCGCCTGCAAGGTGCCGCCCGGCGAGCTCGAACGCGTGCTGGCCGGGCTGCCGGTGGCCGCCGGCGCCGACCTGCTGGTCGGGCTCGAGCACGGTGACGACGGAGCGGTGGTGCGCCTCGACGCCGACCGCGCCGTGGTGCTGACCACCGACTTCTTCACCCCGGTCGTCGACGACCCCTACGACTGGGGGCGGATCGCGGCCGCCAACGCGCTCTCCGACGTCTACGCAATGGGCGGGGAGCCGCTGGTCGCGGTCAACCTGCTGGCCTGGCCGCGCGACCGGATCCCGTTCGAGGTGGCCGCCGAGGTGCTGCGCGGGGGAACGGCGACCTGCGCCGAGGCCGGCTGCCTGCTCGCCGGCGGGCACAGCATCGACGACCCGGAGCCCAAGTACGGCCTGGCCGTGACCGGCACCGCTGACCCGTCCCGGCTGCTGCGCAACGACGCCGCGGCGCCCGGCACCCCGCTGACGCTGACCAAGCCGCTGGGCCTCGGGGTGCTCAACAACCGCCACAAGGCCACCGGCGAGGTCTTCGAGGAGGCCGTCGCGGTGATGACCGCGCTCAACCGCGACGCCTCGCGCGCCGCGCTGGCCGCGGGCCACACCGCCGCCACTGACGTCACCGGCTTCGGGCTGCTGGGCCACCTCTACAAGATGTGCCGGGCCAGCGGGGTCGACGCGGTGATCGACGCCGCGGCCGTGCCCTACCTCGAGCCGGCGCGGGCGTCGTACGCCGCCGGGTTCGTGCCGGGGGGCAGCCGCCGCAACCTCGACTGGGTGCGTCCCCACCTCGACGCCGGGGTCGACGAGGACGAGCTGGTGATGCTGGCCGACGCGCAGACCTCCGGGGGCCTGCTCGTCGCCGGTGAGCTGCCCGGCCACCCAGTGGTCGGCGAGGTCGTGGCCCGCCGTGCCGGGGAGGGCGCCCGCATCACGGTGCGCTGACATCTGGTTGAATAGCCTCAATGGATGTTGAGATGAATGGTGGGTCACTGGCGGTGCGGGTGGCCCGGCACGCGGCGTTGGCCGACGAGGCGCGGCTGCGCGTCGTCGACCTGCTGAGCCTGGGCGACGCCTCGCCGGGTGAGCTGCGGGCGGCGCTCGGGCTGAGCTCGAACCTGCTGGCCCACCACCTCGGGGTGCTCGAGCGCGCCGGACTCGTGCGCCGCCACCCCTCGCAGGCCGATCGGCGGCGCAGCTACGTGACCCTGCTGCCCGGCGCCCTCGACGCGCTGCGGGTCACCGGCTCGGACGCCCAGGAGGCCCTGGCCGCGCGGCGGGTGGTCTTCGTGTGCACCGCCAACTCCGCGCGCTCCCAGCTGGCGGCGGCGCTGTGGAACAGCGCGGCGACGGTGCCGGGCGTCTCGGCGGGCACCCACCCCGCCGACCAGGTCGCCCCCGGTGCCCGCGCGGTCGCCCAGCGACGCGGCCTGCACCTGGCCGGCCCGCCGGTGCGGCTCGCCGACGTCGCCGCCGAGGGCGACCTGCTGGTCACCGTCTGCGACCGCGCCCACGAGGAGCTGGCCGGCCGTGAGCCGCTGGGCCCGCACTGGTCGGTGCCCGACCCGGTGCCCGTCGGCACCGACGACGCCTTCGACGACGCCACCACCGAGATCGAGCGGCGCGTCGCGCTGCTGGCCACCCGGATGAACCCCCGGACGAGCCCCCGGACGGGCCCGGAGCCCCACCACCCCGAGGAGAGCGCATGACCAGCACCACCGACCACTCCGGCCACTCCGGCCACTCCGGCCACGCCGGCCACGGCGACGTGCCGCAGGTCGTCTTCGCCTGCGTGCGCAACGGCGGCCGCTCCGTGATCAGCCGGGTGCTGACCGAGCACTACGCGCAGGGCCGGGTCAGCGCGCTCTCGGCCGGTACCCAGCCCGGCGAGCACATCCACCCCGAGGTCGCCGACGCCCTCGAGCGGCTCGGCCTCGACACCTCGCAGGAGGTGCCGACCCGGCTCACCCGCGAGACCATCGCCGCCAGCACCATGGCCATCACGCTGGGCTGCGGCGAGGAGTGCCCCTACGTGCCCGGCGTGCGGTACGTCGACTGGCCGGTCGCCGACCCGGGCGGGCAGGACCCCGCGACCGTGCGCGCGATCGTGGCCGACCTCGACGAGCGGGTCCGCGGGCTGCTCGTCGCGCTGGTGCCCGACCTCGACCTGGGGCCCTCAGTCCTCGCCTGAGCCGGCCGACCGGTCGACCAGGGCCTCGACCGCGGCCACGGCCTCCCGCGCCGGGCGACCCACGCCGACCAGCGTCGCCGACGCCGGCCCGCACCAGTCGCCGTACCCCAGCAGCAGCACGCGGGGCTCCCCGGCCGCCTGCACCGGCATCGTGCCGCCCGCCGGCGCCTCGGTGAGCAGGTGACCGCCGGCGGAGGCCAGGCCCAGGGAGCGCAGGTGACCCAGCGCCGGCCGGAAGCCGGTGGCCCACACCACCGCGTCGAGGGGCTCCTCGCGCCCGTCGGGCCAGCGCGCGCCGGTGCGGGTCAGCCGCTCGACCATCGGCACCGCACGCAGCCCGCCCCGGTCGCGTGCCTCGCGGACCGCGGGCACGGCCACGACGTCGCCCAGCGAGGCCACGCCCCGGGTCGGCCGGCCGGCGGCCCGGTCGCGCACCGCCTGGGTGGCGGTCTCGAAGAGCACCCGCCCGTCGACGTGGTCGGGCAGGTAGCGCGGCGGTCGCAGCGCCGCCCAGTGCAGCCGCTCGACGCTCGGCAGCAGGTCGGCGGCGACCTGGGCCGCGGAGTTCGCGCCACCGACGACCAGCACGCGCTGCCCGGCGTACGCCGTGGGGCCGCGGTAGCCGGCGGTGTGCACCTGGGTGCCCTCGAACTCGTCGGCGCCGGGCACGGCCGGCACGAAGGGCCGCGACTGCGTGCCGGTGGCGCTGATCACCGAGCGGGCCGACCAGTCCCCGTGGTCGGTGCGCACCCGCAGTCGCTCGCCGTCGTCGCGGCGCGCCTCGTGCACCCTCACGGGCCGGCGCACGTCGAGGCCGTAGCGCTGCTCGTAGTCGCGCAGGTAGGCGACCACGTGGGAGGCGGGCGGGTTGTCCTCGCCGCTCCAGCGCGGCATCGGCCAGCCGGGCAGCGAGCTGTAGGCGGCGGGGGAGAAGAGCCGCAGGCTCGGCCACGTCTCGGGCCAGGAGCCACCCGGCCGGTCGTGCGCGTCGAGCACCACCCACGACAGCGCGCGGTCGCCGCGCCGGCGCCGCTCGCGGTCGGCCCGCTGCAGGTAGAACCCGGCCGCCAGCCCGGCCTGCCCGGCCCCGATGACGCACACGTCGACCTGCGGGTCGGTGCCCCGGCGCTCGCTCACCCGCCCGACCCTAGACAGCGCCGTCGTCCTTTCGGTCATTTCCCCTGGCCCTCCCGGACATCGTTGGCCCCCGGGGGCTGCGCGCGTGGCACGGCGTCAGTAGCCTCCGGCTCAGACACGTGACGACGAGGTGGTGGCAGTGGTGGTGCGCATGCGCAGGGTGGTGACCCGGCGCGACCGCGACGTGCGCCTGGGCTACGCCGGCCTGCTGGTCGGCGCGGGCTCCTTCGTCGCGGCGCTGGTGGTGACCACGACCCTGGTCGACGTGCTGCCCGACCTGGGCGCCGAGAAGCCGGTGCTGGCCGCGCAGCAGCGGGTCCTGACGGGCGCGCAGCTGCGCCCCGAGGCCCCCGGCGTCCCGTCCCGGAGCCCGGCCCCCGAGGCGACCGACCGGGTCGAGGACCAGCCCACGGCGCCCGTGGCCCAGCCCGGGGCCACGCCGGCCCAGCCCGTCACCCAGCCCGTCGCCCAGCCGGCGCCCTCGGCACCCGGGCCTCGCGGCCCGCAGGGTCCCGCGCCCAGCCCGCCCAGCAACCCGTCCAGCACCCCGCCCGGCAACCCCGGCACCCCGCCGGGCGGCGGAGGCGAGGGGCCGGTCTCCTCGCTGCTCGACCCCGTGGCCGCCGCGGTCACCCAGAGCCTCGACGAGCTCACCGGCGGGCTGTCGCAGCCGGCCGGCGCCACCGTGGTCCGGGTGGTCGACACCCTGGGCGAGGTCGCGGACCGCCCCTTCGGGGACCAGGTCGACCAGCTCGACCAGTTCAAGCAGGTCGAGCAGGTCAAGCGGGTCGAGCAGGTCCGCGGCTCAGCGGCGGAAGGCCTTGGCCACGACGCGGAACGGCTTCTCGTCGTGCCTGGCCACGCCCGAGCACGAGTAGGGCTTGTCCTCGTGGCAGTCGAAGCTCGTCGAGGTGTTGACGAACGAGACGGTGACCGACTCCACCGTGGAGGTCGAGAAGGGTACCGAGGTGCTGGCCCGGCCGTCGTCGTCGAAGCTGAGGATCCGCTGCGTGCCGGCTCCCTTCGTGGTGGTCACGGTCACCGCGGCCATCGGCCGTGAGGCCGAGCCCGGCCCGTCCAGCACCAGCCGCAGGCGCCACCTGCGCCCCTTGAGGGCCGCGGCGGGGCTCAGGTCGACGTGCTTGGCGGCCATGTGGTCGACCGCGGTGCGCCGGGTCGCGGTGGGCGAGTCCTTGGTCAGGCGCGCGCTGGCCGCCCGGGTGGGGCTCGGCCAGTGCCGGCCCTCGGCGTACGACGCGCGGGTGTCGAGGTTGGCGGCGACGAAGCGGGTGTACTCGCGGCTGAAGCCGCCCTTCGACCGCAGCACCCTGGTCAGGGCCTTGGTCGAGTAGTCGCGCCCGGCCCCGCGGAACTGTCCCGCCTGCTTCCACACCTTCGCCACGAGGGCGTTGCCGTGGCGCTGGCTCAGGTGCTCCCACCACGCCCAGTTGCCGTAGTGGCGCCCGAAGGTGGTGCTGAAGACGTCGAGGGGCGCGTCGGGCACCCGCACCTGGCCCACGGGCAGGTACTGCCGGTTGTCGTTCACGTCGTCGGCGAAGCGCTCCTCGGCCCAGGTCGCGGTCGACTCCATCAGCCAGCGGTCCTCGCGGTAGTCGTAGTTGAACTGGATCGCGTGGAAGAACTCGTGGGCGGCGGTGACGCGCAGCGTGTCCTTGGGCTTGCGGCCGTACTCGGAGCGGGCGAAGTCGTCGTCGAGCACGCAGTAGCCGTTGGCCAGGCGCTTGTTGCCCTTGACGAGGTACTCGGGGGAGCAGTAGCCGTAGAGGCGCTGGCCGCTGAGCTCCTTGAGGTAGACGTCGAACTTGCCGTTGCCGCCGTTCTCCCGCTTCGGCAGGGAGCGGTCGCTGACCGGGGTCCGGTAGCCGAGCCGGCCGGTCTCGAAGTCCCACACCCGCTCCATCACCGCGAGGGTGGTGCGCACCCACGCCTGGTTGGAGGGCTTGTCGGCGCCCTTGGTCACGTAGTGGACGCACACGTGGTCGCCGCAGATGCGCTTCGAGCGGCTGGCGTAGCCCTGGCCGACCGGGTCGGCGTCGCCGTCGGTGGGACGGGCCAGCAGCGCCTCGCCCAGGTCGCGCTCGTCGTCGGCGAGACGGGGCAGCGCGACCTGCAGGTCGCGCAGCGCCAGGGTCGCCTCGCGTGCCTCGCCGACGGCCTGCCCCGGGCCGCGCCCCTGCGCGGAGCCGGCCAGGCCGAGCGCCTCGCGGGCGGCGGCGAGCGCCTGCCGCGGGTCGTCGCCCGGGTCGCCGGTCTCACCCGGGCCGGCGGGGCCGGCGGGGAGGGCCGGGACGTCGGAGAGGTCGGGCCCGGGGGTGGAGGCGCTGGCCGTGCTCGTGAGCAGGGCGGCGGCGATGGCGACGGCGAGCGCCGCCGCGGTCGTGCGGCGGCGGGGCGGGGCGACGGGTCTGCGGCGCATCGTGGTCCTAGCGTCGGGGGCCTGCGTCTGGGGCCCGCGGGAGGTCTGGACCACCTTGCACCGCGCCGGCGCCCCTGGTCGGCCGGACGCGCCGGTCAGCCGGTCGCGGAGATCTTCTCGATCAGCGCGGTCGTGGAGATGGCGGGGGTGCGCGGCAGGTAGACGACGTCGCAGATGTCGCGGAACTCGTCGAAGCGGCCCTCCCAGTCGTCGCCCATCACCAGCACGTCGGCGCCGTGCTCGAGGATGTAGTCGCGCTTGAGCTCGAGGCTCTCCTCCAGGAAGACCGCGTGCACCGGCTTGAGCGCGGCCACGATCGCCATCCGCTCGCCCTCGCTGAAGACGGGCTCGCGACCCTTCTTGCGCATGTTCAGCTCGTCGGCGGAGACGCCCACCACGAGCCGGTCGCCGAGGGCCGCGGCGCGCTCGATGACGCGCAGGTGCCCGACGTGGAAGACGTCGAAGGTCCCGAAGGTGATCACGGTGCGGGCCGTGGATGAGGGTGCCGACATGCCGCGAAGTCTCGCACCAGACACCCGTGCGCGAGAATCTGGCCTTGATGAGCACCCAGACCGCGGCCCCGGCCCCTCGCACCGACACCACGCAGGACGACGTACGCCGTCGCGCGCTGCGCCGCATGCGCAGCGTGGCGCTGGGGCTGCTGCTCCTGGCGGCCGTCGTCTACGCCCTGACCCGTGGCGCCGACGGCTTCTGGGGGTTCGTCAACGCCGGCGCCGAGGCGTCGATGGTGGGCGCGATCGCCGACTGGTTCGCGGTGACTGCGCTGTTCCGGCACCCCCTGGGCATCCCGATCCCGCACACGGCGCTGATCCCGCGCCGCAAGGACGACCTGGGCCGCGGCCTGCAGGAGTTCGTCGGCGAGAACTTCCTGCAGGAGGACGTCGTGCGCGAGCGCGTCGGCGCCGCCCAGGTCGCGGCCCGGGTCGGGGCCTGGCTCTCGAAGCCCGAGCACTCGCGGCGGGTGGTCGACGAAGTGGCCGAGGTGGTCGCCACGGGGCTGGCCAAGGTGCGCGACGAGCACGTGCGCAGCCTGGTCGAGGACGCGCTGGTGCCGCGCTTCCACGAGGAGCCGATCTCGCCGCTGCTGGGCAACCTGCTGGCCGAGGCGATGCGCGACGACCTGCACCACGGGGTGATCGACCTGGTGCTCGACGAGCTGCACGGGTGGCTGGTCGACAACCCCGACACCGTCGCCGAGGTGCTGGGGGAGCGGGCGCCGTGGTGGGCCCCGCAGAGCGTCAACGAGCGGGTCACCTCGCGCATCCACCTCGAGCTGGTGCGTTGGGTCTCCGACATCCGCGACGACCCGCGCCACCGCGCCCGGGCCGCGCTCGACTCGATGCTGCGCCAGCTCTCGCACGACCTGCTGGAGGACCCCGGCACCCGCGAGCGGGCCGAGGCGCTCAAGGACCGCCTGCTCGACCAGCCGCAGGTGATCGCGACCGCCATCGCCCTGTGGGACGCCCTGCGCCGGGCACTGACCGAGTCGCTCGGCGACCCCCGCGGCGCGGTGCGCGAGCGGCTGCAGACCGAGGTCGACCGGTTCGCCCACCGCCTGGTCACCGAGCCCGACCTGCGCGACGGCCTCGACGCCGGCGCCGCCGACGCCGCCGTCTTCGTCGTCGAGCGCTACGGCCAGGAGGTCACCGCCGTCATCACCCACACCATCGAGCGCTGGGACGGCCGCGAGGCCGCCGAGCGCATCGAGCTGCACGTGGGCCGCGACCTGCAGTTCATCCGGATCAACGGCACCATCGTCGGCGGGCTGGTCGGCGTGCTGATCCACACCCTCGACGTGCTGCTGCCCTGACCCGAGCCGGCGCCAGTTCCTCGCGAGCCGGCGTGAGTTCCTGCCGAGCGTGACATGCGGGTACGTCGCTAGGGTCGCCTCGTGATCGGCCGTCCTGAGATCGTCTGCCTCTGCGGATCGGCGAGGTTCATGACCCAGATGCGCGCAGCGGACCGCGAGCTCACCTTCGCCGGAGTCATCGTGCTGGCCCCCAGCGACGCGGACGAGTCACCGACGTCGGAGCAGAAGGCCGTGCTCGACGCCCTCCACCTGCGCAAGATCGACCTCGCCGACCGGGTGCTCGTCGTCAACCCCGGCGGGTACGTCGGCGAGTCGACGCGACGAGAGATCGACTACGCCCGAGCGGCGGGCAAGCCGGTCAGCTTCACCGATCCCGGCTGACGACGAGGTGCGCGGGCGCGGGGAAGGGCTGCCACTGTCGGCAGCGGATGAGTGCGATTCCCTCGAGTGAAAGGCAAGATGCTGCACGTGGGTGCTAGGTCCCGGCGGTCCGACGTGGTCCGGGTGCGCATGTTCGTCGACGACATGACCGGCATCGGGCTCTGGCCCCAGTCCACAGATCTCGACGACGTCGATCTGCCGCTGCCGGACGACGTTCGAGGGCGGGTGCAGGAGTGGGTCGATGAGTACGCCGAGCACATCGGCGACCCGTGCTTCGAGTGGACGCCCGAGTACATCTACGACCACGACAAGCGGGGCTACGCACTCAGCCACGAAGTTGGCGAGGCACTGGGCGAAGGGTTCAAGCTCGAGTACAGGTTCGCGACGAACAGACTGCGCAGTGAGGTTCGCTCCAATCAGCACTGAGCGCTACGTGGCAGGTGAACGCGCATCAGTGGTCGCTGGACCCAGGCGTGCTCAACTCGCGTACAACGTCGAACTGGCCCGCATGGCGGGCGTACTCCGCGAGAACGTGGAAGCAGATCCACTCCAAGGTGGGAGGGTCATCGGTGAACCTGCCACCGACACGGGCGCGTTCTTCGAGACCGTGGGTGTCGAGAGCCTTTCGTGTGCGCCGGCCCATGTCGCGCAGGAGGGCGGCGATGTCTTCTGCCGCTGCTCCGTCAGCGACTCGCCAAGCAGGGACGATGCCCGTCGGTGCGGAGTCGACCGATGGGTCGTCAACGTTCCAGTCGCCCCAGGGGTCAGGGACTCGCTCGCCCAGGAATCCCCAGACGAACCAGCGCTGTTCCATGTGGAGGAGATGGCTCAGCAGTTCGATGGGCGACCATCCGCTGGGCAGTCGTGACGCCGTTCGTTCTGACAGCGGGAGTCCGAGGACACCATCGATGATGTCCTCTCGCAGCCAGTCCAGGTAGTCCGCCCAACGCTCTGCGCCACTGGGACCGTGCTTGGCAGGCTCCCGGGGATTGCGGCTCGTGCGTCGGTCTTCGGTCATGACGCGCAGAGTACGGCCGCTGCCCGGACGCTCGCCGAGCTGACGGTGGTCGGACGACAAGGGCTTGTAGTCCCTCATGTTGGACGCCACCGCTGATCGGCAGTCGAGTGATGCGCGTCCAGTCGTCCTCGACTCGCTCGACCCGCCCTCCCATCACGTGGCAGAGCCGGGTGCACGACCCGACGGCCCGGATGGGTCGTGGCCGGTGGACCTGTCTCCTGGAAGTGGCTCTCCGGCGACGGGCCGGCCAGGTGGGGCCAGGGGTCGAGGGGTGCGCGGGGTCCCGCCAGGAGGGCGGTGACGGCTCTGAGAGCGCGAAGGCGGGGTCGTCACACCCTTGCAGTCGAACACGTGTTCGAGTAGAGTGTCGGCATGGCACTCGCTCCCACACCCGGTCTCGACCTGGCCGACCTCTCCGAGGTCGAGCTGGTCGAGGTGCTGCGCGCGGCCGAGGAGGAGAAGTGCCGCCTCGAGGCGTTGCAGGTCGAGGTGACGGCGCGGCTCGACGAGGTCGTACGCCGCCGCCACGCCGCAGCCGGTGTGCGCGCGGAGAAGCAGGGCGCCGGGGTGGCCTCGCAGGTCGCCCTGGCCCGGCGGGAGTCGCCCAACCGGGGCGCCCGCCACCTCGGGCTGGCGAAGACCCTGGTGGCCGAGCTGCCGCACACCCTGGCCGCGATGCGCTCCGGGTGGTGCACCGAGTGGCGCGCCACCCTGGTCGCCCGCGAGACCGCCTGCCTCTCGCTCGAGGACCGTCGCCGCATCGACGCGGAGCTGATGGCCGACCCGGCCACCACCGACGGCTGGGGCGACCAGCGGTTGGTCGCCGCGGCGCGGGCCCGGGCCTACGAGCTCGACCCGCACGCCGCCCTGAAGCGCTCGCGCAGGGCCGAGGGCGAGCGGCACGTCTCGCTGCGACCCGCGCCCGACACGATGACCTACCTGACCGCGCTGCTCCCGGTCGCCCAAGGAGTCTCGGTCTACGCCGCCCTGACCCGCGCCGCCGACCAGGCCCGTGCCGCTGGTGACGAGCGCTCCCGTGGCCAGGTGATGGCCGACGCCCTGGTCGCCTCCCTGACCACCCCCACCAGCTCAGAGTCCGCCGAGCCGGCGCCAGTTCCTGGCCCGGTGCCGGTGGCGGTCAACCTGACCGTCTCCGATGCCACCCTGCTCGGTGGCGGCCACCAGCCGGGCTGGATCGCCGGGTACGGCCCGGTGCCGGCCGGGGTCGCTCGTGACCTGGTCGCCACCGCCCTGGCGGAAGCACAAGTCACGCTGCGGCGGCTCTACACCACCAGCAGCGGTGCCCTCGTCGCGATGGACTCCCGCTCCCGCACTTTCCCGGCGTCGCTGGGGCTGTTCATCGACCTGCGCGACCAGTCGTGCCGCACCCCCTGGTGCGACGCACCCATCCGGCACCACGACCACGTCGTCCCCGACCACGCCGGCGGTCCCACCAGCGCAGTGAACGGTCAAGGGCTGTGCGAGGCCTGCAACCAGGCCAAGGAAGCCCCCGGCTTCGCCGCCACCACCCATGACGGCGTCGTCACCACGACGACCCCCACCGGCCACCAGGCCCGCTCCAGAGCACCCGCCCTGCCACCCGGCGACCCACCGGCCCGGGAGCCCCGGGGGCTGGGTCCCGTGGTCCACCTCTACCGCCACCACCTCCCAGTCGTCCTCGCCGACGACTTCCAGGCGGCCTGAGGGGCGCGCCGTCGCGCGAGTGGTTGACTGGGGGAGTGCCTGAACCAGTGGAGCCCTTCGACGTCCCCGTCCGCGAGGAGTCCGTCATCCGCCTGGGCCAGTTCCTCAAGCTGGCCAACCTGATCGAGTCGGGCTCGCAGGCCAAGGAGGTCGTCGCCTCCGGCGAGGTGCTGGTCAACGGCGAGGTCGAGACCCGTCGCGGTCGCCAGCTCACCATGGGTGACGTGGTGCGGCTCGGACCGCAGGCGGCGCGCGTCGCCGACGAGGCGTCGTACGACGACGGGCTGCCCTGGTAGCGGCCGGGACTCAGCCCCGCACCAGTGCCTCCGGGCCCAGGTCGCGGTGGCTGGCGTAGCCGGCGTTGCCCAGCGTCAGGTCGAGCTCGGCCAGCAGGCAGCGCAGCACGTGCTCGACACCAGGTTGCCCGCCCAGGGCCAGGCCGTAGAGGTAGGGCCTGCCCAGCAGCACCGCCTCGGCGCCCAGCGCCAGGGCCTTGAACACGTCGGGGCCCGAGCGCACGCCCGAGTCGAAGAGCACGCACAGGTCGTCGCCGACGGCCTCGGCGATGCCGGGCAGCACGTCGAGGGAGGCCACCGCGCCGTCGACCTGGCGGCCGCCGTGGTTGGAGACCACGATGCCCTCGACGCCGTGGTCGCGGGCCAGCCGCGCGTCGCCGACGTGCTGGACGCCCTTGAGCACGATCGGGCCGGGCCAGCGCTCGCGCAGCCACGGCAGCTGGTCCCAGCTCAGGCCGGGGTTGGGGAAGACGCCGGCGAACGCGATGCCGGCGCCGACCGGGTCCTCGTCGGCCGGCTTCTCGAGGCGGGCGTTGAAGACCGGGTCGGTGGTGTAGGAGGCGATGCCCTGGTTGGCCAGGAACGGCAGGTAGCCGCGGTCGAGGTCCTGG
Organism: Nocardioides sp. 31GB23; assembly: GCF_040012395.1. Taxonomy (NCBI): domain Bacteria; kingdom Bacillati; phylum Actinomycetota; class Actinomycetes; order Propionibacteriales; family Nocardioidaceae; genus Nocardioides; species Nocardioides sp. 31GB23. The sequence goes on from NZ_JBDYKJ010000023.1 coordinate 16,952, forward strand.
GGGCGCCAGCCCAGCATCGTGGTGTCGAGGGTGACGACGAGGTGGGTGTAGCCGGAGGCCCGGGCCCGCGCCAGGAAGCTCTCGCAGAGCTCGGGGTCGGAGGGCCAGTAGAGCTGGTACCACCGGGCGCCGTCGCCGGAGGCCTCGGCGACCTGCTCGATCGAGTGGTCGGCCTGCGTGGACTGCACGAACGGCAGCCCCATCGCGGTCGCCGCGCGGGCGCTGGCCAGCTCGCCGTCGGGGTGGGCGAGGGTCTGCACCCCCACCGGCCCCAGCAGCACCGGGGCGGCCATCGCGGTGCCGAGCACCTCGGTGGACAGCTCGCGGGTGGCGTGGTCGCGCAGCATCCGCGGCACGATCCGCCAGCGCTCGAAGGCGGCGACGTTGGCGCGCGCCGTCGAGCCCCCGCCCGCGCTCGGCACGATGTAGCCGAGCGGGGCGGGGTCGAGCACCTGGGCCGCAGCGGTCTCCAGCGATGCCAGGTCGGTGGTGATCGCCGGCGTGGTGCCGCCGATCATCCCGTCGACGTAGATCGAGATCTGGTGGTCTCCGAAGTGGCCCATGTGCTCGAGGGGTGCTCAGCCGGTGCTCAGGAGACGCCGAGCAGGTCGACGACGAAGATCAGTGTCTCGCCGGGCTTGATGACCCCGCCGGCGCCGCGGTCGCCGTAGCCCAGGTGCGGCGGGATCACGAGCTTGCGGCGGCCGCCGACCTTCATGCCCTGCACGCCCTGGTCCCAGCCGCTGATGACCTGGCCGATGCCGAGGCGGAACTGCAGCGGGGTGCCGCGGTTGTACGACGCGTCGAACTCCTCGCCGGTGGAGTGGGCCACGCCCACGTAGTGCACCGACACGGTCTGGCCGGAGGAGGCCTCGGCGCCGTCGCCGACGGTGACGTCGGTGACCACGAGGTCGGCGGGCGGGTCGAAGTCGGGGAAGTCGATCTCAGGCTTGTCCATGGGTCAGACCCTAGTGCCCGGCGGGTAGGGTCTGCCGCGACCGGTGGGGTGCCGGCGCAGTGAAGGAGGGCACGTGCCGGACGAAGCGTCAGCCGCCGACAGGGCAGGCAAGCGCCACTCGATGCCGTTGTGGCAGGAGTCGCTGCTGCTGATGGGGCTGGCGGTCGTGCTCGCGCTGGTGGTCAAGACCTTCCTGGTGCAGGCCTTCTACATCCCCTCGGGGTCGATGGAGCCCGGCCTGGAGGTCAACGACCGCATCCTGGTGCAGAAGGTCTCCTACTGGACCGGTGAGCCGCAGCGCGGCGACGTCGTCGTCTTCGAGGACCCCGGCAGCTGGCTGAGCCCCGCTGAGTCGGCCGGTCCCACCGGGGCCGTGGCCAGCACGCTGAGTCGGATCGGGCTCTACCCCGCCGGCGGCCACCTGGTGAAGCGCGTCATCGGCGTCGCCGGCGACACCATCACCTGCTGCGACGACCAGGGCCGGCTGCTGGTCAACGGCGAGCCGCTCGACTCCAGCGTCTTCACCCGCAACGACCGCGACTGCGACGGCCCGATGATCGCCTCGTGCGAGTGGTCGGCCGGCCCGGTGCCGGAGGGCTCGGTCTTCGTGATGGGCGACCACCGCGACGACTCCGCCGACTCCAGCTTCCACCTGCGCTGCGACGTCTCCGAGGAGCGCGAGCGCCGCCGGGGCGACCGGGCCGAGACCGACGCCGACGCCGAGGCAGGCGGCTGCGACGCCACCGACGCCTACGTGGCCACCGACCTCGTGGTCGGCAAGGTCTTCGCCCGGGTCTGGCCCGCCAGCAGGTTCTCGCTGCTCGACAAGCCCGACGCCTTCGACGCGCTCGACTGACGGCGCACCTGCGTCTCGGCCACGAGCAGCACCAGCAGTCCCGCCGTCGTCACCAGGGCGCCGGCCCACAGCGGTGAGGCGTAGCCGAGACCAGCGGTGATGGTGACCCCGCCGATCCAGGCCCCGAAGCCGTTGCCGACGTTGAAGGCGGCGATGTTGGCGGCGGAGGCCATGGTCGGTGCGTCGCCGGCGTGCTGCATCACGCGCATCTGCAGGGCCGGCACGGTCGCGAACCCCAGCGCCCCCATCAGCACCAGCGCCACGAGGGTGAGCGGCTTCGAGGAGGCGCCCACCGAGAAGACCGCCATCACGACCACGAGCAGGCTCATCGCCACCACCAGGGTGCGCGCGACCGAGCGGTCGGCGGCCCTGCCGCCCACGGTGTTGCCGACCACGAGGCCGGCTCCGAAGAGGACCAGCAGCCAGGGCACGGCGCCGCTCGAGAAGCCGCTGACGCCGGTGAGGGTGTAGGCGATGTAGGTGAAGGCGCCGAACATGCCGCCGTAGCCGAGGACGGTCACCCCCAGCGAGAGCCAGACCTGGCGGCTGCGGAACGCGCCGAGCTCGTGGCGCAGCGGCAACGCAGGCTCCTCGTCGGGGGAGGTCGCGGGCACCAACGAGGCGATCGCCACCATCGCCACGACGCCGATGACGGTGATGGCCCAGAAGGTCGAGCGCCAGCCCAGCTGCTGGCCCAGCAGGGTGCCGAGGGGCACTCCCAGGACGTTGGCGGCGGTGAGGCCGGCGAACATGGTGGCGATCGCGGCGGCCTTGCGCTCGGGGGCCACGAGGCCCGCCGCCACGACCGAGCCGATGCCGAAGAACGCGCCGTGGCACAGCGCGGCCACGACCCGCCCCGCCAGCATCACGTCGTACGTCGGCGCGACGGCGCAGATCAGGTTGCCGGCCACGAAGAGGACCATGAGTCCCAGCAGCACCTGCTTGCGGGGCCACCGGGAGACGGCGGCGGTGACCAGGATCGCGCCCACGGCGACGCTGAGGGCGTAGCCGGAGATCAGCCACCCGGCGGTGGCCTCGTCGACGGCGAGGTCGGTGGCGACCTCGGGCAGCAGCCCGGCGATCACGAACTCGGTGAGCCCGATGCCGAAGCCGCCGGCGGCGAGGGCGAGGAGAGCGAGTGGCACGTCCACTCCTTTCATTGGTGCGCTCATCAATAAAGCGCGTGTGCAACTAAACTAGTTGCACACGCGGGCAATAGCCAAACGCTGGTAGTCTGGGCGCATGGGCATCCAGGACGACGCCGTCGAGGTCCGCGCGAGCGGCTGGCGCAGGTTGGCCGCGCTGCACGCGGTCATCGAGTCGGCCCTCGAGCGCGAGCTGTCGACTCGCACCGGGCTCTCGGTGGTCGAGTACACCGTCCTCGACGCCCTCTCGCGCCAGGACGGCTGGCACATGCGGATGGCACAGCTGGCCCGCGCGGCGGCACTCTCGCCGAGCGCGGCCACCCGCCTGGTCAACCGGTTGGAGAGCCGGGGTCTGCTCACGCGCATCCTGTGCCAGGACGACCGGCGCGGCATCTACACCGAGCTGACCGCCGAGGGTCGGGCTGTGCTGGCCGACGCCAGGCCGGTGCACGACGCGGCGCTCGTCGACGCGCTGGGGGAGGCCGCCGCGACACCCGAGCTGTCGGGTCTGCTCGAGAGCCTGCCCGACCTGTCGCCGGCTCGCGCCTGAGGTCAGAGCGCGACGGCGGCCGCCCCCAGGGCGGCCACCACGGCCCCGGCCAGGCGGACCCGGTCGGCCAGCAGCAGGCGGCGTACGAGCGCGGGGGCGGGGCCCTCGCGGCCCAGCCGTCCGTGCGTGGGTGCGGCCGACACGGCGGTCGCACCGATCGCCACCGTCACCCCCACCAGGGCCGTCCACCCCGCGGCTCCCGGACCGTCGACGACCAGCCACGCCCCGCTCAGCACGAGCGCGGGGTAGAGCACCGCTACGAGCGGCGTGATGCGGCGGCTGTGCGACGTGTGCGCCCGGGCCCACGTCGGCTCGTCGGCCAGCCCGGCCAGCCCGGCCAGCGCCGGGTAGACCAGCACGGTGACCGTGGCCTGGAAGCCCAGGTGTGCGCTCGCCACCAGGGCCAGCACCACCTCGGGCGCGCTCGCCGCGCTCAACGGGAGTGCCTCACCGGGCGCCGACCAGCCGGCGCACCGCAGCGGCGGCGCGGTGGCCGCTGACCAGCGCACCCTGCAGCGAGGCCGTGTCGCGGTGGTCGCCGCAGACCACCAGCGAGGGGCCGAGCACCTGCTCCTGGCGGTGCGCCAGGGGAGCGGGCTGCGCGGGCAGGGCGTCGCGCACCTCGTGGCGCGCCACCGTCTCCCAGCCCGACCCGCCGGCCCCGAGGAGCTCGGCGGCGTGGCGACGCATCGTCGTCTCGTCGGGTGCCGGTCGGTCCTGGCGCCACAGGGCCGAGGCCTGCACCAGGTGTCGGCCCGCCGGTGCGTACGACGGCGCCGCGGCCGAGACCACGGCGGTGTTGACCAGCGGGCCGCTCCGACGGCTGCGGGCGTCGACGTGCAGCAGGCCCGGCCCGGGCTCGACCGGGCCGGGCGGCACCGCCCACCAGTGGGTGACCACGCCGCGGGTGCGAGGGGTCGGCAACGCGGCCTCGCCGACGAGCCGGGAGGCGGCCGGCCCCGAGGTGGCCACCACCGCGACCCGGGCCCGCAGCGGCCCGTCGTCGGTCTCCAGCCTCGCCCCGTCGTCGTCGTGGTGCAGGGAGCGGACTCCCCTGCCCAGCCGCAACCGCGCACCGAGCCCGCGGGCCAGCTGGTCGGGCAGCGCCTGCATGCCCTCACGGGGCAGCGAGGGCGTGCCGTCGAGGAAGGCGCGGGTCAGCAGCAGCGCGAAGCGGTCGGAGGTCTCGCCGCTGTCGTCGAGCACCACCCCGGCCAGGAACGCGTCGAGCACCCGGCGCAGGTCGCCGCCCACCCCGTGGGCGTCGAGGGCGGCGTGCAGCGACCGGTCGGCCCGGGTGGCGGCGGCCCGCCGAGCCAGCCCGCGGTGGTCGCGGGTCAGCAGTGGGCGGCCCCACCGGGCCGCGGCCGGAGCGCTGCGCAGCAGCGGCAGCGCACCGCGCAGCGTCGCCGGCAGCAGCCGTGGCTCGCGACGGGGGTCGGCGACCCGCACGGTGCCGCGGTCGAGACGCGCGGCCACCCCCGCCGGCAGGGGTTGCAGGCCCAGCGCCGTGGTGTCGACCCAGCGGCGCACCGCCGGGTAGGCGGGGTTGAGCAGCTGGAAGCCGCGGTCGACGGTGAACCCGTCGACCCGCTCGGAGCGCACCCGGCCGCCGACCGCCTCCGCGGCCTCGAGCACCACCACGTCGAGGCCCGCGCCGACGAGCTCGCGGGCGCACTGCAGGCCGGCCAGCCCGGCGCCCACGACCGCGACGTCGACGGCGGCGTCGGGCCCGCTCACGCGTGCGAGCGCGACGCGCGGTCGACGTAGGCGACGACCCGGTTGAACAGGGTGGTCACCGAGCGCAGGTCGGCCATGCCCGGCCCGGGCTCGTCGGCGAGGTGGTAGAGCGTGGCCGCGGCCCCGGGCGCGCCGGCGTCGGCGGCCACACGGGCGCACACGCGCGCCGCGTCGCGCACCGCGCGCGGCTCGACCGTCCAGGCCGACTCGAAGACCTTGTCGCGGTTGGCGACGTCGTCCTGGCCGGGCAGCTCCCAGGCCGTCAGCGCGATGGGCAGGTCGACGCTGTCGACGACCACCGCCCACTCCCGCCGCATCGGGGCGTCGGCGGCCAGCGGCACCCGCACCGGGCGGCGCGTGTCGCTGGTGGAGCGGTCGGACACGCCGTCGAAGTCCGCGAAGACGTACGTCGAGGCGGCCACCCTCGCCAGCTCGTCCCAGCGCTGCTCGGCGCGCTCGAAGTTGCGCTGCACCTGGAACAGCCCGAAGAGGTGGGCGCGGTCGGCGCGGGCGGCGAACTCGTCCTCGATCGCCCACGACAGCGCCAGCAGCGTCGACTTGGTCAGCCGGTGGGTGTCGAGCTGCGGGTGCCGCCGGCGCAGCTCGGCCCACACCGAGGGGGTGCGCGGCTCGGCCTCGGCCTGCAGCGCGCGCACCGCCTGCTCGATGGCCACGTCGAGACGGGTGCCGGCGTCGCGGCTCTCGAGCACGCGGCGTACGGCGTCGACGTCGGTCTCGAGGTAGCGCCGGTGCCCGCTCTCGAGACGCTGCGGCACCGGGAAGCCGTGGCGCTGCTCCCACATGCGCAGCGTGGCGGGGGAGACGCCGGTCTGGTCGGCGAGGTCGCCGATCGACAGGCGGGCGTCGTGGGCGGCGGGCGGCTGCGTCATGGCGTGAGCCTAATACTCAACAGACTGTTGAGGAAACTGTGGAGGTCAGCTGGCGAAGAAGCGCCTGCGCGCCCACAGCGACACGTAGACCAGCGCCACCAGCACCGGGACCTCGATCAGGGGTCCCACGACGCCCGCCAGGGCCTGGCCCGACGTCACGCCGAAGACGCCGATCGCCACCGCGATGGCCAGCTCGAAGTTGTTGCCGGCCGCGGTGAAGGCGAGGGTGGTGGTGCGCTCGTAGGTCATCCCCAGCGCCATCGCGAAGGCGAAGGAGCCCGCCCACATCAGGGCGAAGTAGGCCAGCAGCGGCAGCGCGATGCGGGCGACGTCGAGCGGCTGGCTGGTGATCGTGTCGCCCTGCAGGGCGAAGAGCACCACGATGGTGAAGAGCAGGCCGTAGAGCGCCCACGGGCCGATGGCCGGCAGCAGCCGGGCCTCGTACCACTCGCGACCCTTGGCCCGCTCGCCCAGCGTGCGCGTCAGGAAGCCGGCCAGCAGGGGGATGCCGAGGAAGATCAGCACCGAGACCGCGATCGACCAGACCGAGACGTCGAGGCCCCCGTCGGCACCGCCGACGCCCTCGTCGCCGAGGCCCAGCCAGCCGGGCAGCACGTCGAGGTAGAACCAGCCCAGGCCCGCGAAGGCGACGATCTGGAAGACGGAGTTGATGGCCACCAGGATCGCCGCGGCCTCGCGGTCGCCGCAGGCCAGGTCGTTCCAGATCAGCACCATCGCGATGCAGCGCGCGAGGCCGACGATGATCAGGCCGGTGCGGTACTCCGGGAGGTCGGGGAGCAGCAGCCAGGCCAGCGCGAACATCAGCGCCGGCCCGACGAGCCAGTTGAGCACGATCGAGGCCACCAGCAGGCGCCGGTCGGCGGTGACGTGGCCCAGCTCGTCGTAGCGCACCTTGGCCAGCACCGGGTACATCATCACCAGCAGGCCGATCGCGATCGGCAGCGAGACCGAGGCGACCTCGACCCGGGCCAGCGCCTCGTCGAGCCCCGAGACGCTGCGCCCCAGCAGCAGCCCCGCGGCCATGGCCACCAGGATCCACACCGGCAGGAACCGGTCGAGGGTCGAGAGCCGGCCCACGACCGCGGTGTCGGGGGACTGCTGCGTCGTGCTCATGCCGGTGCTCCTGCGGTGGTGGCGCTCGCCGCGCCGGCGAGCGGGTCGGGGACGGCGGCGAAGAGCGTCAGGAACGCCTGCATCGCCTCGGGCCGCACCCGGTAGTAGACCCACACGCCCCGCTTCTCGCGGTGCAGCAGGCCGGCGTCGTGCAGCACCTTGAGGTGGTGGCTGATGGTGGGCTGGGAGAGGTCGAAGGCCGGCTGCAGGTCGCAGACGCACGCCTCGCCGTCCTGGTGCGAGAGCACCAGCGAGAGCAGGCGCAGCCGCACCGGGTCGGCCACGGCCTTGAGCATCGGCGCGACGGCGACGGCCTGCTCCGCGCTCAGCGGCTCGCGGGCCAGCGGGGTGCAGCCGGCCAGGGGGTCGTCAGGGGCGCATCCGGACATCGACATGCATGAATAGTGACATGCGTCGATGTCTTGCGCGTGAACGGGGCGGGTCAGGCCTGGTGCACGTAGGAGTCGAGCTGGTCGCGCTCGAAGGTGAGCTGGTCGATCTTGTGCTTGACCACGTCGCCGATGCTCACGATGCCCACCAGGGCGCCGGCCTGGCGCACAGGGACGTGCCGGATGCGGCGCTGCGTCATCAGCTGCATCACCGCGTCGAGGTCGGTGTCGGGCTCGGCGCACTCGACCACCGGCGTCATGATCGCGCCGACGGTGTTGTTGACGACCGTGCCGTCCTGGGCCAGGCGGCGCACGACGTCGCGCTCGCTGACGATGCCCTCGATCGCGCTGCCGTCGGAGCTGACGACGACCGCGCCGATGTTGTGCTCGGCGAGCAGCGCCACGAGCTCGCGCACGCCGGCCTCCGGGGAGATGGTCACGACGCCCTCGCCGTGCTTGTCGCTCAACAGGTCCGCGATCCTCATGTGCCTGCACCTCCGTGACCGGGGTCGCCGACGTCGGCGGCCGCTACCTCGACGGTACAAGTGTGAGCGCGCTCACGCACGGGACCCGCCCAGGTCGTGGACCGGGGCGGCGCTACTCGCTGCCGCGGCGCCCCCGCAGCGGGGAGACCGAGCCCGGGCCGCTGCGCGGCCAGTCGGGGTCCTCGCCGCCGTCGTGGTCGTCGGGCAGCGAGCCGAGGAAGGTCAGTGCCGCCTCGTGCAGGTGGGAGTTGGTGGCCAGGGCGTTGCCGCCGAACGGGCCGTCGGTGCCGTCGAGGCTGGTGAAGCGGCCCCCGGCCTCGCGCACGATCACGTCGAGGGCGGCCATGTCGTAGACCTCGAGCTCGGGCTCGGCGGCGATGTCGACAGCGCCCTCGGCCACCAGCATGTAGGACCAGAAGTCGCCGTAGGCGCGGGTGCGCCAGCAGCGGCGCATCAGCCCGACCATGTCGTCGAGGCGTCCGCGCTCGTCCCAGCCCGACAGCGAGGAGTAGGACAGCGAGGCGTCCTCGAGGCGGCGCACGTCGGAGACCTGCATGCGGGTTGCCTTGAGCAGCGAGCGGCCGGTCCACGCGCCGTTGCCGGACGAGGCCCACCAGCGCCGCTGCAGCTGCGGCGCGGAGACGACGCCGAGCACCACCTCGTCCTCGACGACCAGCGAGATCAGGGTCGCCCACACCGGGACGCCGCGCACGAAGTTCTTGGTGCCGTCGATCGGGTCGACGATCCAGCGGCGCTGGCTGTTGCCGGTGGTGCCCTGCTCCTCCCCGGTCACGGCGTCGCGCGAGCGCACCCGCGACAGGGTGCGCCGGATCGCCTCCTCGACCGCCTGGTCGGCGTCGGTGACCGGCGTGAGGTCGGGCTTGCTCATCACGTGCAGGTCGAGCGCCTTGAAGCGCGCGGTGCTCAGCGAGTCGGCGTCGTCGGCCAGCAGGTGGGCCAGGCGCAGGTCGTCGGTGTAGTCGTGCGCAGGGGTCGCGTCGGAGGGCACGAGCACAGGCTAGTGGTCGGAGGCCGAGCGGGCGGCCAGCAGCCGCCGGAAGGACGTCACCCGGTCGGGGTCGGCCTCGCCGGCGGTGACCGCCTCGTCGAGCCCGCACTCGGGCTCGTCCTCGCCGTGGGTGCAGCCGCGCGGGCAGCCCTCGGTCATCTCGTCGAGGTCGGGGAAGGCCTCGATGAGGTGCTCGGGCTCGACGTGGGCCAGGCCGAAGGAGCGGATGCCGGGCGTGTCGACGATCCAGCCCGCCTCGGCCTCGGAGCGTCCCGGGAGCGGCGGCAGCCGCAGCATGTACGCCGAGGTCGAGGTGTGCCGGCCGCGGCCGGTGACCGCGTTGACGTGGCCGACCTCGCGGTGCGCGTCGGGCACCAGGGCGTTGACCAGGGTCGACTTGCCCACGCCGCTGTGCCCGACCATCACGCTGACCTGCCCGGCCAGCCGCTCGCGCAGCTCGTCGAGGTCGCCGCCGCGCCGGGTCACCACCCAGGGCACCCCCAACGAGCGGTAGGTGGACAGCAGCACCTCGGGGTCGGCGAGGTCCGACTTGGTCATGCACAGCAGCGGCGCCATCCGGGCGTCGTACGCCGCCACGAGGGCGCGGTCGAGCAGCCGCGGGCGCGGCTCGGGGTCGGCCAGTGCGGTGACCACGACCAGCTGGGTGGCGTTGGAGACGATCACCCGCTCGACCGGGTCGTCGTCGTCGGCGGTGCGCCGCAGCACCGTGCTGCGCTCGTGCACCTCGACGATGCGGGCCAGGGAGCCGTCGTCGCCGGTCGTGTCGCCCACCACGCGCACCCGGTCGCCGACCACGACGGCCTTGCGCCCCAGCGGGCGGGCCTTCATCGCGGTGACGGTGCGCTCCTCGACCAGCAGCGTGTAGCGCCCGCGGTCGACGGTGACGACCAGGCCGTCGAGGGCGTCGTCGTAGGTGGGTCGCTCCTTGGTGCGGGGGCGGGTGCGCCGGCGCGGTCGCTCGTAGTGCTCCTGGTCGTGGGTCGAGTAGCGACCGCGCACCGGGCTCACCGCCGCCTCAGCCCCGCTCGTCCGCGGCCGGGCCCAGCAGCCGGGACCAGAAGCCGGCGAAGTCGGGGAAGGTCTTGCCGGTGGTGGCGACGTCCTCGACCAGGACGCCGTCGACGCCCGCGCCGACGATCACCGCGGCGTGCGCCATCCGGTGGTCGGCGTAGGTGTGGAAGAGCCCGCCGTGCAGCGGCGCGGGGCGCAGGCTCAGCCCGTCGGGCTGCTCGACCACGTCGGCGCCCAGGGCCCCCAGCTCGGTGGCCAGCGCGGCGATCCGGTCGGTCTCGTGGTGACGGATGTGCGCGATGCCGCGCAGGTGGCTGGGGCCCTCGGCCAGCGCGCACAGGGCGGTCACCGCCGGCGCCAGCTCGCCCACGTCGTGCAGGTCGTGGTCGATGCCCTGCAGCCGGTCGGGACCGGTGACCCGCAGGCCGCGCCCCGACGTCGCGTCGGGCACGTCGACCATCGCGACCTCGCAGCCCATGAGCGACAGGATCTCGCGCAGCGCGTCGCCGGCCTGGGTGGTGCTGGCGGGCCAGTCGCGCACCGTCACGGTGCCGCCGCTGACCGCGGCCAGCGCGAGGAACGGCGCCGCGTTGGAGAGGTCGGGCTCGATGAGGTGGTCGACGGCGCGCACCGGGCCGGGGGCCACCGACCAGCGGTTGGGCGAGGAGTCGTCGACCTCGACGCCGTGCCTGCGCAGCATCGCGGTGGTCATGTCGATGTGCGGCTGCGAGGGCACCGGCTTGCCGTCGTGGCGCACGTCGACGCCGTGGTCGTAGCGGGCCCCGGCCAGCAGCAGCGCCGAGACGAACTGCGAGGAGGCCGAGGCGTCGAGCACGACCGTGCCGCCGCGCACCGAGCCGCGCCCGCGCACCGTGAACGGCAGGGCGCCGCGTCCGGCGTCGTCGACCTCGACGCCCAGGCCGCGCAGGGCGGTGAGGACCTCGCCGACGGGGCGGTTGCGCATGTGGGGGTCACCGTCGAAGGAGACCTCACCCTCGGCGAGGGCGGCGACCGGCGGCACGAAGCGCATCACGGTGCCGGCCAGGCCGCAGTCGACGTGGGCGGGGCCGCGCAGCGCCCCGGGGGTGACCTGCCAGTCCTCGGCGGCGGTGTCGACGTGGGCGCCCATCGCGCTCAGCGAGCGCGCCATCAGCGTCGTGTCGCGCGAGCGCAGCGCCCGGCGTACGACGCTCGGGCCGTCGGCCAGGGCGGCCAGCACCAGCGCCCGGTTGGTCAGCGACTTGCTGCCGGGCAGCGAGACGGTCGCCGTGACCGGCCCCCTCGACCGGGGCGCGGGCCAGTGCTCGGAGGGGGCGGAGCGGAGGTCGGCAGCAGCGTCGGGCACCCGCGAAGACTACCGACCCCGGCTCGGGCCCCGGTCGGTCCCGGTGCTCAGCCGATCGGGGACTTGGCGCGGGCCAGCCGTGCCTCGTGCTTCGCCGCGCTCGCCAGGTGCGTGGCCTCGCGGCGCGCGTCCTTGCCGGCCCGCCGGGCGCGCCAGGCCACCCCGGGGCGCCCGTCGGTGTCGCCGGAGGTGATCAGCAGGCCGCCGATGATGGAGAGGTTCTTGAAGAAGGCCATCTGCTGGGTCCGCTTGGCGTCGGGGTCGGACTCGGCCCAGAAGGCGTGCCCGGCGATCGTGGTCGGCACCAGCGAGGCGGTCAGCAGCCCCGCCGAGAGGCGCGGCGCGCGCCCGGTCGCCAGCGCGAGGCTGGCCGCGATCTGCACGCCGGCGTTGATGCGCACCAGCGTGGCCGGGTCGTCGGGGATGACGCGGGCCTGCGGCACGGCCTTCTTGGCGGCCGGGACCACCTTGTCGGTCACCGCCGCGGCCTTGGGGGCCAGGTCGTCGGTGTGGCGCAGGGCGTTCTGGGCGCCGTAGAGGATCCCGGCGGCGATCAGGGGACGGGCGAACATGCGGCTCAAGGACATGCGCCCCTGTCTACACGAACCGCCCGGCGCTGAGGTCGCCTCCCGGGGTGAGGGCGCGACTAGGGTGGAGGCCATGTGCGGCAGGTACGCCTCGAGCCGTCGGCCCGAGGACCTCATCGAGGAGTTCGAGATCGACCAGCCGCGCATCGCGGCCCCGCTGGAGCCCGACTACAACGTCGCGCCCACCAAGGAGGTCTACGCCGTCGTGCAGCGACCCCCTCGCGGTGCTGATGGGGCTGATGGGGCTGACGGGGCTGACGCGGCCGACCCCGACCCCGAGCCCGAGCGCCAGCTGCGGGTGCTGCGCTGGGGCCTGGTGCCGTCGTGGGCCAAGGACCCCTCGATCGGCAACCGGATGATCAACGCACGCAGCGAGACCGTGGCCGAGAAGCCGGCCTTCAAGCGGGCCTTCGCCCGGCGGCGCTGCCTGCTGCCCGCCGACGGCTACTACGAGTGGTACCCCACCTCGCAGACCACCGCGGCCGGCCGGCCGCGCAAGCAGCCGTTCTTCATCCGGCCCGCCGACGGCGGGGTGCTCGCGATGGCGGGCCTCTACGAGATCTGGCGCGACCCCACCCGCGACGACGACGACCCCGAGCGGTTCCGCTGGACCTGCACCGTGATCACCACCGAGGCCGAGGACGCGCTGGGTCGCATCCACGACCGGATGCCGATGATGGTCGAGCGCGAGCGGTGGGCGCAGTGGCTCGACCCGACCAGGGCCCCGGGCGCCGCCGACCTCTCGGCGCTGCTCAGCCCCGCCGCCCCGGGGCGGCTCGAGGCCTACCCGGTCGCACCGCTGGTCAGCAACGTGCGCAACAACGGTCCCGAGCTGGTCACGCCGCTGCCGCTCGACGACCTGCCCGACGGCGTCGCCGACGAGCTCGCCGACGACCTCGTGGCCGCGCGGTCCGGGTTGACGCCATGAGCGGCGACGAGCCCACCTGCACCGTCGAGACCCCCCACGGCCCCGGCCGCCTGGTCGTCACCCCGGCCGCCGACGAGGGCTGCCGCCTGCTGCTCAGCCACGGCGCCGGGGTCGGCATCGACACCCGCGACCTCGAGGCGCTCACCGCCGCGCTGCCGCCCAACGGCATCACCGTGGCGCGCTTCGAGCAGCCGTGGCGCGTCGCCGGGCGCAAGGTCGCCTCGCCGCCGCCCACCCTCGACGACGGCCTGCGGGCGGCGGCCGCGGCGCTGGCGTCGCTGCACCCGACGGGTACGCCGCTCGTGGTCGGCGGACGCTCCGCCGGGGCCCGTTCGGCGACCCGGTGCGCGCACGACCTCGGCGCGGTCGGCTGCCTGGCGCTGGCCTTCCCGCTGCACCCGCCGGGCAGGCCCGAGCGCTCGCGGCTCGACGAGCTCACCGGGTGCGGCGTACCCACGCTGGTCGTGCAGGGCGAGCGCGACGCGATGGGGCGTCCCGAGGAGTTCCCCGACGAGCTGCCCGCCGACGTGGTGCTCTCGGTCGTGCCCGGCGCCGACCACGGCTTCGCGGTGCTCAAGCGTGGCGACCTGACGCAGGAGGAGGCGCTCGCGGTGCTCGTCGAGACGACCCTGGAGTGGCTGGTGCGCGACGTGGTCGGCAGCAGCCCCGGCTCCCGCTCCTGAGGCGTCTCCCGGGTGCCGGGAACATCCGGGCGGCCCCGCTGGTTCCCCCAGCGTGATGGCCCTGCTGGAACCGACCGCACCGCGGCTAGGCTGGGACTCGATGAGCGACACCACCGAGTCCCCGGCCCCCGCGCCCGCGGACCTGACCCCTGACGACGCCTCGACGACCCCCGAGGTCGTCGACCGCGACACGGAGACCGACGCCGAGCGCTCCTCGCGCTTCGAGCGCGACGCCCTGCCCTTCCTCGACCAGCTCTACTCGGCGGCGATGCGGATGACCCGCAACCCCGCCGACGCCGAGGACCTGGTGCAGGAGACGTTCGCGAAGGCCTACTCCTCCTTCCACCAGTTCAAGCCCGGCACGAACCTGAAGGCCTGGCTGTACCGGATCCTGACCAACACCTTCATCAACACCTATCGCAAGAAGCAGCGCCAGCCGCAGCAGTCGATGGGTGAGGACGTGGAGGACTGGCAGCTGCACCGTGCCGAGTCGCACACCTCCTCGGGGCTGAAGTCCGCCGAGACCGAGGCGCTCGAGCACCTGCCCGACTCGCAGGTCAAGGACGCCCTCCAGCGCCTGCCCGAGGAGTTCCGCCTCGCGGTCTACCTCGCCGACGTCGAGGGCTTCGCCTACAAGGAGATCGCCGAGATCATGGACACCCCCATCGGCACGGTGATGTCGCGGCTGCACCGCGGCCGTCGCCAGCTGCGCGACATGCTCTCCGACCACGTGCGTCGCAACGACCTGCTGCCCGCCTCGACGGTGCCGGGGGAGGTGTCATGACCAGCAACGAGACCCCGTCCCACGAGGACCGGCCCCACGACCACGAGCACCCCGACGAGGTGTCGGCCGAGGAGTGCGTCGACTTCCTCGAGCGCATCGTCTACTTCCTCGACAACGAGCTCGACGCCTCCGACTGCGACGCCGTGCGTCTGCACCTCGACTCCTGCAACCCGTGCCTGGAGAAGTACGACCTGCAGCGCACCGTCAAGCAGATCGTCGCCCGCTCCTGCTCGGAGGCGGCTCCCGCCGAGCTGCGCGAGCGCGTGATGATGCGCATGCGCCAGGTGCAGGTGGAGATCACCGAGCGCTGACGCCCGCGCGTCGGGCCCGCAGCCCCGGACGTGCGAAGAGCCCTCGGACCACTGGTCCGAGGGCTCTTTCAGCGTGTGCGCCGTCGTCAGGCGTTGGGACGCTTCCCGTGGTTGGCGCCCTTCTTGCGACGAGCGCGGCGCTTGCGGCCGGTCTTGCCCATGGTGATCTCCTCCGAATCGCGGTCGACCCGTGGCTGGGCCAAGGGTCAGTCTCTCAAACGACCGGCCGAGGCACGAAATCACCCCCACCGGTCCTGGTCAGAGGCGGGCCAGGAACCGCTCGGCGTCGACGACCACCCGGGTCACCTCGCCGGAGGCCACGACCTTGCCGCCCGAGTCGCCGGTGTGCCGGGCAGCGACCGAGAAGCGGTGCAGCCGGCCGTCGACGTGGGTGAGGGTCGCGGTCACCTCGAGGGTGGCCCCGACCGGGCTGGCGCCCCGGTGCTCGAGCTCGACCCGGGTGCCGACGCTGGTCGAGCCGTCGGGCAGCGAGGGGTCGATCGCGGCGCAGGTGGCGGCCTCGCACCACGCCAGCAGCCGCGGGGTGCCGAGGACGGGCAGCGAGCCCGACCCCACCGCGAGCGCGGTGTCGTCGTCGTCCACCTCGTGGTGGGTCGTGGCGTGCATCGGGTCGTTCACAGGTGCCTCCGGAAGCAGATGAGGTGGACGTCGGGGACCGGCTGCCAGTCCCGCTCGGGCAGCCGCTCGAAGCCGAGGCGGCCGTAGAGGCGGTGCGCGCCGGCCATCTCGCGCAGCGACGAGAGCACGACGGCCCCGGCACCGCGCTCTCGCCAGCGCTGGAGCACGTGCTCGACCAGCGCCGCACCGACACCCTGGCCCTGCGCGCCGGGCGCGACCGACAGCATGCGGAACTCGCCCTCGCCGTCGGCGGCGACCTCGCGCCACGGGGAGCCGGGAGGACAGTCGGTGACGCTGCCCAGCACCTCGTCGGAGTCGTCCGGCGAGGCCACCCACAGCTCGGCCTCGCCCGCGCGGGCGGCCGCGTCGCGCAACCGGGCGACGTACGGGTCGTCGGGCCCGTCCAGGAACGGCGCGTACGCCGCCGCCGTGACGTCGCCGACCACGACCAGCTGGTCGGGCCGGGCCAGGCGGATCCGCACGCTCAGATGCCGAAGGTGGCGCGCGGGTAGGCCGCGTCCACGTCGGTGATGATGTTGACCAGGTAGGGCACGCCCGAGGCGAAGGCCCGGTCGAGGGCGGGACCGATCTGGCGCGGGTCGGTGACGCTCTCGCCGGCGCCGCCGAGGGCCTTGACCACGTCGTGGTAGGCCGTGCGTGGCGCCAGGTCGGCGGCCACGTCGTAGCCGTAGAGCATCTGCATCGGGCCCTTCTCCAGGCCCCACGCGGAGTTGTTGCCCATCACCATCACCACGGGCAGGCCGTGGCGCACCAGCGTGTCGACGTCCATCAGCGAGAAGCCGGCCGCGCCGTCGCCGAGCAGCAGCACGACCTGGGCGGAGGGCCGGGCGATGCGCGCGGCGATCGCGGCGCCCAGCCCGGCGCCCAGGCAGCCGTAGGGGCCGGGGTCGAGCCAGCCACCGGGCCGCTTGGGCTCGACGAACTTGCCGGCGAACGACACGAAGTCGCCGCCGTCGCCGATGACCACGGCGTCGTCGGCCAGGCGCGGCACCAGCTCGCCGTAGATGCGCGCGGGGTGGATCGGGTCGGCCTCCGCGCCGAGCAGCGCGCGGTCGCGCTCGACGGCGGCGGCGACGGTCTCCTGCAGGCTGCTCGCCCACGCGGCGTACGACGTCTGGCCGCGGCGCTCGAGGGCGCCGAGCAGGCCGTCGAGCACGCTGGTCAGGTCGCCGCTGACCGAGGCCGCGAGCTCGGCGTGGCCGGAGAGCTGGGCGGGGGAGTCGGCGACGTGCACGACCCGGGCGGCCGGGGCGCCGTCCTTGCCGCCGAAGACGCCGTAGCCCAGGCGGAAGTCGAGGGGGGTGCCGACGACGACGACCACGTCGGCGCCGCCGAGCGCCTGGCCCCGGGCCTTGGTCACCAGCAGGGGGTGCCCGCCGGGCACGAGCCCGCGGCCCATCCCGTTGGTCAGGGTCGGGATCCCGGTGGCCTCGACGAAGCGCAGTGCGGCCTCCTCGGCGCGGTCGGCCCACACGTCGGTGCCCAGCACCAGCACCGGGCGCTCGGCCGCGGCCAGCAGCCCGGCGATGGTGTCGATCGCGTCGGAGTCGGGCTCGGCGCCGCGCTGCGGGCCGCCGGCGGGGACGACGCCGCTGGCGCTGTTGAAGAACTCGTCCATCGGCACGTCGACGAAGACCGGGCCGCGGTGCGAGGAGCCGGCCAGCGTGAAGGCCTCGTCCATCCCGCCCATCACCTCGCCGGCGGTGGGCAGGGTGCGAGCGAGCTTCGAGACCGGCGCCAGGATCGGGGGCTGGTCGAGCTCCTGGAGGCTGCCGGAGCCCCAGCGGTTCTGCGGGGCGCGGCCGCCGACGACGACCATGGGGGAGCCGTTGAACTGGGCCTGGGCGATGGCGCTGACGCCGTTGGTGACGCCCGGTCCCGCGGTCAGCACCGCGAGCCCCGGCACCCGGGTGAGCTTGCCGGTGGCCTCCGCGGCGAAGGCCGCGGTCTGCTCGTGGCGCACGTCGAGCAGGCGCATCGGCGGGTCGGCGGTGACGGCGGCGTCGTACATCGGGAAGACGTGGGCGCCGGAGAGGGTGAACATCGTCTCGACGCCGTGGGCGCGCGCGGCGGCCGTGGCCAGCACGCCGGCGTGGCCGGTGAGCTCCTCGCCCGCGCGCGCGGTGGTGGTGGCGGCGGGCCGGTCGGCACCCTGGTCGGTGGTCTGCTCACTCATGTGACGCAGGTTACCGAGGAGTGTTCACCCAGGGGTGCTCAGCCCAGGAACGCGTGGTTGGTGCGGCGCAGCGCGTCGACCACCACCAGCACCAGGTCGGCGCGGACCGCCGGCGGCCGGCTGGTCAGCGCGAGCTGCACGTAGAGCGCGCGCAGGAAGCCCTCGGCGTGGTTCCAGCGGGGGAAGGGGTCCTGGCCCGCCGGCGCCGCCATCGCCTCGGTCGCCGCGCCCGCGACCCGGTTGACCCAGGGCTCGAGCACCGACAGCGGCAGCAGGTCGCGGCGCAGCAGCTGCAGGGTCGCGATCGCGAGACGGTCGAGCTCGCCGTGGTCGAGCGGGGGCTGCCCGGCCAGCGGCTCGGCCAGCACCCGGTCGGCCAGCACGTCGAGCAGCACCGTCAGCTCCGGCGCGCCCAGGTGCGGCGAGCCGCCCAGGGCGCCGATGGCGTCGGCGCCCCGCGCCACGGCGTGCGCCCAGCCCTTGCCCTCGACCAGGCTGCGCAGGTCCTGCTCGCGCAGCAGCCAGGTCGCCAGCCGGTCGCCCCAGTCGAGGATGGTGGGCTGGCCCACGAGGCCGTGGGCGTTGGCGCGCTCCAGGCACCGCGCGAGCACCAGCGCCGAGCAGCCGCGGCGGAAGACGTCGTCGGTGCCCGGCGTCTCGACCCCGACGCGCAGGCCCTCGCTCATCCCGTCGCCCAGCCCGACCAGCAGGTCGTCGTAGACGCCGCGCTCGATCCACGCGGTGAGGGTGAGCAGTGCGATCTCGTCCCGACGGCCTGGATCGGGGTCGCCGAGCATGCGCGTGAGCTCTGCTGTGAGGTCCCCGAGAGGACGGTCCTCGGGGACCGTCAGACCGTCGGCGAGCACCTGGTTCCAGTACGACGCCGACATGGCGCCCATCCTGCCAAACCCCGCCCCCCGGCGCACCTGTGGACCGGTCGGCGCAGCGACCCGCCACCGCGCGGCACTACGCTGTCGGCGTGTCGTCGTTCGCCGAGCTCGTCCGCGCCCACACCGACCTCGACGACGACGACGTCGCCTGGCTCCAGCTGCTGCAGGCCGACTGGCAGATCATCGCCGACCTCTCCTTCGCCGACCTGGTGCTGTGGCTGCCCGACCGCACCGGCTCGGGGTTCTGGGCGGGCGGTCAGATGCGGCCCACGACCGCCCCGACGGCGTACGTCGACGACGTGCTGGGCGACTTCGCGGCCGCCGGCTCGCGACCGCTGCTGGACCGTGCCCACGCCGAGGGCCGGCTGGTGCGCGAGGGCGACCCGGAGTGGCGCGACGACGTGCCGGTGCGGGTCGAGACGATCCCGGTGCGTCGCCGTGGCCGGGTGGTCGCGGTGGTGGCGCGCAACACCAACCTGCTGGGCGTGCGCACCCCCAGCCGCCTCGAGCTGGCCTACCTGCAGTCGGCCGCCGACCTGACCCGGATGATCGCCCAGGGCCACTTCCCGCCGCCGGGCCAGCGCAGCGACCACGCCGACTCCCCGCGGGTGGGCGACGGGTTCGTGCGGGTGGACCCGTCGGGGCGCGTGGTCTATGCCAGCCCCAACGCCCAGTCGGTCTTCCGCCGGCTCGGGCTCTCGGGCGACCTGGCGGGGCACGTGCTGCCCGACCTGACCCGGTCGCTGGTGCCGCCGCGGCGCCGCGTCGACGAGGAGACGCTGAGCGCCGTGATGGGCGGGCGGGTGCACCGCGACACCGAGCTCAGCGGCGACGGCGTCGCCCTGATCGCCCGGTCGATCCCGCTGCGCTCGGACCGCGAGCACCTCGGCGCGCTGGTGCTGGTGCGCGACGTGACCGACCTGCGCCGGCGCGACCGCGAGCTGATCACCAAGGACGCCACGATCCGCGAGATCCACCACCGGGTGAAGAACAACCTGCAGACCGTGGCCGCGCTGCTGCGCCTGCAGGCGCGCCGGATCGGCTCGCCCGAGGCCCGCGAGGCGCTCGAGGAGGCCGTGCGGCGGGTCGGCTCGATCGCCATCGTGCACGAGACGTTGAGCCAGGCCGTCGAGGAGGACGTCGACTTCGACGAGATCGCCGACCGGCTCGGCCAGATGGTCACCGAGGTCAGCGCCGCCCCCGGCCGGGTGCGGGTGCGCCGCGAGGGTGCGTTCGGCCGGTTGCCCTCGGAGTCGGCCACCGCATTGTCGATGGTGCTGACCGAGGTGCTGCAGAACGCCGTCGAGCACGGCTACGACGCGGGTGTCGACGACGCTCGCGAGGGCACGGTGACGGTGCGCGTGCAACGGCCCGGGTCGAGCCTGCACCTGACCGTCGACGACGACGGCCACGGGCTGCCGGCCGGCTTCGACCTGGCGGGGTCCACGAGCCTGGGCCTCTCGATCGTGCGCACGCTCGTGGAGTCCGAGCTCGGGGGCCACCTGGCGCTGGGCCAGGTGCCGCACGGCCCCGGCACCCGCGTCGACATCGACCTGCCGCTGGACTAGCCGTGGTGCGGGTCCTGCCTCAGGCGGTGCGCACCCGGGCGCGGGCGTTGCGGCGCTTGAGCGCGCGGCGCTCGTCCTCGCTCAGACCGCCCCACACGCCGTGGTCCTGGCCGGCCTCGAGGGCCCACTGCAGGCACAGCTCGCGCACGTCGCAGCGTCGGCAGACCTGCTTGGCCTCCTCGATCTGGAGGATGGCCGGGCCGGTGTTGCCGATGGGGAAGAACAGCTCAGGGTCCTCGTCGAGGCAGGCCGAACGGTGGCGCCAATCCATGGCTGGGGTGTCCCTCTTTCTGTACGTCGTGCAGGCCAGGGGTGGCAGGGCCTGCGAGGCTGCGGCGTTGGGCACGCGAAGGTGCACGCGACGACGACGAGCGCAGCGACCAGCGTCCCAACGATTGGACCGTTAAACAACCCCCAACGCCGCAAGGAGTCGGGTCTCCTACGTCACAGCGGCCACAATTTGCCAAGCAGGGGGGACATCGGGCCTCGGCGGGGCACTCTACGCTCGTCGACGTGGACACCGAGACGAGCCCCGACCGTCACCGCGCACCGGCACCGCTGCTGGTCGCCGCATCGATCGGCGCGGTGCAGGGGCTGGTCCTCCTGCTGCTCGCCGCGGCCGAGCTGGCCAGCCTGTCGAGCGAGCGGCTGGCCCTCGGCACGACCACCGCGGCCTTCTTCGCGCTCTTCGGGCTGCTGCTGCTGCTGTGCGCCGGCGCCCTGACCCGGCTGGCCACCTGGGCCCGGGGTCCCGTGCTGCTGGCCCAGCTCATCGGGCTGGGCCTGGCCTTCAGCTTCCGCGGCGCCTGGGGGGTCGTGGTCGTCCTGGCCGTCACCAGCGGGGTGGCGATCGCGGGGCTGGTCCACCCCGAGTCGATGCGGGCGCTGGGCGACGAGCCGGCCCGGTAGCCGAGCCTCAGTCCGGGGTCTCGAGGGAGGCGCGCAGCTGGTCGAGGGTGCGGCTGAGCAGCCGGGAGACGTGCATCTGCGAGACCCCGATCTCCTCGGCGATCTGCGACTGGGTCTGGTTCTTGAAGAAGCGCAGCAGCAGGATCCGCTTCTCGCGGGGCTCGAGGCGGTCGAGCAGCGGCTTGAGGGACTCGCGGATCTCGACGTGCTCGAGCCCGGCGTCGTCGGCACCGAGCGCGTCGAGCATCGAGGCCGTGCCGTCGTCGGAGTCGTCGGTGGCGTCGAGGGAGAGGGTCGAGTAGGCGTTGGAGGACTCGATGCCCTCGATGATCTCCTCGACGCTGCAGCCGACCCGCTCGGCCAGCTCGCTCGCGGTGGGGGAGCGGCCCAGCGACTGGGTCAGCTCGGCGGTCGCGCTGCCGATCTGCATCCGCAGCTCCTGGAGCCGGCGCGGCACCCGGATCGCCCAGCCCTTGTCACGGAAGTAGCGCTTGATCTCGCCGATGATCGTGGGCGTGGCGTAGGTGGAGAACTCCACGCCCCGCTCGGGGTCGAAGCGGTCGACCGACTTGATCAGCCCGATCGTCCCGACCTGCACCAGGTCCTCGAAGGGCTCGCCACGGTTGCGGAAGCGCCGGGCACAGTGCTCGACCAGCGGCAGGTGCAGGTGCACCAGGGAGTCGCGCGCACCCTCGCGCGTGGTGTCGCTGGCGTCGTCGTGGCGCATCTCGGCGAAGAGCTCGGCGCTGCGGCGCCGGGTCTGCTCGATGCCCAGGCGCCGCCGGGTCGCGTCGTCGTCCTCCGGCGGGTCCGGGGGAGCCTCGCCCGGCAGCAGGGTCGGCACCGCGACGGGCGGGTCCGGGGGGAGGGAGGCGGGCACGGGCTACCTGCCCTCGCCGAGGGCGGTCGGGTGCATCACCATGGTGACCACGAAGCGTCCCTCGTTGCTGCCCACCGTGGCGGCGTCGGCCAGCGTGGTGAGCACCTGCCAGGCGAAGCTGTCGTAGTCGGGCGCGGAGGGCGCGGCGGCGGTCACGGCCACCGAGACGGTGAGCTCGCCGGGGCGCAGGTGGAACTGCCCGACGAGGTCGGACTGCGCGTCGGCCTCGGGCAGCACCATCGCGCAGGCCTCGCCGACGGCGATGCGCAGGTCCTCGATGTCGTCGATGGTGAAGTCGAGGCGGGCCGCCAGGCCGGCGGTGGTCGTGCGCAGCACCGAGACGTAGGCGCCGTCCGCGGGCAGGCGGATCTCGACGTCGGGTCGGTCCGCGACCGGACCGGTCGTCGCAGTGGTGGCAGACATGGGGGCCGTCCTCGAGGAGATGGTGGTCGCAGGCACCTTAGTGGGCCCGCGCGGACGTGGGGCGACGGCACAGGGGCCGGCCCCGGGGTGCTACCCCGGGAACGGCCCCCGCAAACGCCTCAGCGCGTGGTCGCCGACGGCGACCCGGCCAGCTGCCGATCGTCGCCAACGAGACGGGCACAACCGCCGCGCTCGACGACCAGGCGCACCACCGCTGCGAGTTCCAGGGTGCCGGCCATCGCGGCCTCGTCGACGATCACCATGGTCGAGGCGTCGATCGACGACATCCACGCGGGCGCATCCTTGGGGTGCGTCACCGCCCGAGCGAGCTTGGCCAACGTGTCACAGGCGGGAACATGGCGAGTCTGGTACTCGACTTTGGCGCCGTCTGGGGCGTCATCACCGAGTGCCAACCGGAGCTGCTGCGCTGCTGCGGCCGAGGGAGCCAGACCGACCACCGTGCCGCCGTTGGACTGCCACAGATCAGCCAGCGCGCGCATGCAGACGGTCTTGCCGGAGCCCGCTGGTGCCAACGCGACCTGCACCGGCTGCGGCGTCATGCCGAGTCGGGCGACAAGTGCCTGCTGCTCGCGCGAAAGGCGCGGACGCCCGGCAGAAGCGGCTCTAGCCTCCATGAACGCCCGCGCCCGCTCCGCTGAGACGGCCGGCCCATCGCTTTGGCTGGCCGCGTCGAGGATGGTCCTCTCCGCCTCCAGGATGCGGCGGGACGTGTACCGAGCGGCGCCGTGCACGCTGTGAACCGGTGCCCCATCACGGCGGCGCAGCGCCCGAGGGGTGAGCCCGTTTCTATGGCTCGGATCGGGATCGGGCAGCGCGATTGATTCGGCGTCGAGGACACGCGATGTGAGCGCCCCAACCGCTGCGTCCAAGCGCGCCAGTGGTATGTCGGCATACCGGGCCTGGCGTTCAGCCTCGGCGTGCACGTGCCAGACCTGCCACGTGGCGCGGCTGCCTTCCAGGACTCCCACCACCTCGCGAGCGGTGCGCGCCACCCACTGTGGAGAGGTACTAACTTCGACTCCGCTGATGCGGCCACCAACGGCCTGCGCCACCATGCGGCTGACCGCGGCTCGCGAGCCCAGGACTTGCCCAGCTTGCCTGGCCCACCCGTGACGCTGTTCGGCTTCGGCGCGCGGTTCGTGCTTGGCCTGGCGGGACTCCAGGTTCGCCTGCTGCGCCAGGGCGAGCGCCTCGGAAGGGGACGGAGGACGGCCGTGCGTGTCCTGAAAGCCAGCCGTCAGCGACGACAGGCTTGTCTTGATGTCGCTGCGACGACGCGACCACATCTGCATGAGCCGAGAGTCGACGCCTACGACCTCTCGCACAGGTCGGAGCTCACGGCTGTCCCGGGTCGCGGCTTCGAAACGCAGACCCAGACGGGTGGTCAGCTCTGCCTCCAGACGCGTATTGTAGCGCTCGGACAGGCTGACATTGGCCTTGTAGAGGATCCGTGCGTCGATTGCCAGCCAGTGCCCGGACGAGTCCTGCACCTTGTTGCTGACCGCGACGTGGGTGTGGAGGTTCGGATCGCCAGCGCGACTGTCGCGATGGGTGAAGACCGCCGCGATGAGTCCTTGGGCGGGGACTTGCTGGACGCCGTTGTGGCCGCGCCGGGTGAACAGGGCGTTCTGCTCCAGCCACGACAGTGTGCTCTGGACTGCCGCCGCGTGAGCCGCCTCGACCTCGTGGGCGACGTCAGGGGACGCGAGCGCCCACACTACGGAGACCGACTTGACCGGGGTGAACGTCAGGTCGAACCCCGCCACCGAGCAGGTCCGCTGCCTCGACTCACGAGTGATGAAGCCGTGGCGCTCGCGGGCGTCGGCAGGAGGCCGCCCATGCTGCTCAACGAAGATCTCGTCGGCGAGCTCAGTACGAAGTCGCGCCCGTGCACCCGGAGGAATCGGCTCCGACCCCCCGATGCCCCGTGCGCCGTTGTAGTCAACGAACAGCCGCGCCAACCTTCGGGTGAAGTCCGTCGCCCCCGTTGTCACCCTGAAGGGCTGCCCAAGTCGCGCCGTTCGGTCAACGACGCTGGCCGCCAGCTTGTCTCCGTCCGGAGCGCGACCGAGCGAACCTGCGTCCGGGTGCCGTCCCTCACCGAAGAGTCGTTTCATCTGGGCTTCGCTGACTGTCGATCCAACCGGGACGTCAAGCGCAGTCATTCCTGAGCCCCACCACCGTCCCGGCGACTCGCCCTTCTCGGCGTAGTACTCCGCCAGCCCACTGGCCCCGCGATCGGTGGCGTCCTGGACTGCCACCTGCCGCGTCAGGTACGTGTACCCGTCTCCAGCGGTCAGCTTGTGCAGGCTCATCACCTACACAGAGGCAACGTTCACCCCGCGGATTCGGCCAGAGATGCATGAGGTGTGTGGGTCCCGGCTCTGCGCTTCGTGGGCGTGACTGAGATGCGTGGTCGGTAACGGCAGCGTGCAGGGCCGATGGCACTCGAAGAAGCGGCGGTGTGGCGGGCGGTTGGACTCTGCGACGGGTCCGGCTAGTTGCTTGACCCTGCGGCGGTCCGCTGTCCGCTGCGATTTGACAACTCAAAGATTCGAAGCGTTAATATCGCCCCATGACGATGATAAAGTCTGATGGCGTTATGAGTCACCTTCGGGCCACTGGAGGTCTGAATGCGGCGGCTTGCCTGTTCCACGGTTTCTCGGACCCGTCTCGGATCGCCATCCTGCGACACCTCTCGCTGGGCGAGCACCGAGTCGTCGACCTCACTGCCCACCTGGGTCTCGCGCAGTCCACAGTGAGCAAGCACCTGGCGTGCCTGCGCGACTGCGGACTGGTGACGGCCCGGCCCGTGGGGCGGGCCACGGTGTACTCGCTGAACCACGAGGAGGCGCTGATGGACCTGTGGAAGGCCGCTGAACGACTCCTGGACGCGACGGGGGATGCGGTGACCTTGTGCCCCAACCACGGCGTCCAACTGCACGAGGATGCGGGTTCGTGACCATCCACGCGCACACCGACCAGACCGTGTCCGCGGCCGATCGGGCACAGCTGGGACGTCGAGCCCAGCTGTTCGCCGCAGCCTCCGTCGCTTACAACGCCATCGAGGCCGTCATCGCCATCACCGCCGGTGTCGTCGCCGGATCTGTCGCGCTGGTGGGTTTCGGCCTCGACTCCGTGGTCGAGGTGTCGTCAGGTCTGATCATCCTGTGGCAGTTCCGCCACCGGCTCCCGGAGTCCCGCGAGGAGCAGGCGCTGCGGCTGATGGCGATCTCCTTCTTCGCGCTCGCCGCCTACATCGCCTTCGAGTCGGGGCGAGCGCTGCTGACTGGCGCGGAGCCAGACCCCTCACCGGTGGGGATCGGGTTGGCGGCCGCTTCGCTGCTCATCATGCCGTTCCTCTCCTGGGCGCAACGCCGCACCGGTCGAGCCCTCGGTTCCAACGCCGTGGTGGCCGACTCCACGCAGACCCTGCTGTGCACCTACCTCTCAGCGGTGCTGCTGGTCGGTCTGGTCATGAATGCCACCCTCGGTTGGTCGTGGGCCGACCCCGTCGCCGGCCTCGTCATCGCCGCGGTCGCGGCCCGCGAAGGGTTGGACGCCTGGCGCGGGAAGAACTGCGGCTGCGGACCTGCCCCCGCTGCCACGGGTGTGGATGGCTGTGGGAGCTCCGAGGATCTCGCCAGCTGCACCGATGGCAGCTGCGCACCGGCCGCTCCGGCCGACCGTCAGTCCACCATCGTCGAGAACCAGGGAACACCATGACCGTGGCCGCGCTGACCCTGTTCGCCGTCTACCTGGTCGTCGGGTTCGGGGTCCGGACCGTCGTCCAGGTGCGTCGGACCGGGGACTCGGGATGGAGGGGGATCTCCGGTCGTCCAGGCACTCGGGAATGGTGGGCCGGCGCCGCTTTCGCAGCGGCGCTGGTCGCGGGTGTGCT
The DNA here is from genome assembly GCF_040012395.1 of Nocardioides sp. 31GB23. NCBI lineage: Bacteria > Bacillati > Actinomycetota > Actinomycetes > Propionibacteriales > Nocardioidaceae > Nocardioides > Nocardioides sp. 31GB23. The sequence continues at coordinate 43,206 of NZ_JBDYKJ010000023.1, forward strand.
CGGTCCGGTCACCGCAACGTTCGGCTTGGATCCCATCGACAGCCTCACCACGCCTCTCGTACAGATCGTGGCGAGCGGGACCGCCGCGGTCGGCATCACAGGCACGTTCCTCACCCAGGTGGCGATGGGATCGAGCTGGCGTATCGGCGTCGATGAGACCGAGACCGAGACCACCGACCTGGTCACGGATGGCCCGTTCGCGGTTGTCCGCAACCCGATCTTCTCCGCCATGGCAGTCACCGGCGCAGGGCTTGCGTTCATGGTCCCCAACATGGTGGCACTCCTCGGACTCGCTCTGCTGCTGGTAGCGCTGCAGCTACAGGTCCGAGTGGTGGAGGAAGCGTACCTGCGACGAATGCACGGTGCCTCCTACGTCGAATACCAAGCCGCAGTCGGGCGGTTCCTTCCCTGGCTGGGACGGCAAAGGCGGTCCTTGAAGACAGGAGCCTGAGATCACCAAGCTTGCGACCGCCGCTCACCGATTGCCGCTGATGCAGAGGCTGGCCGACGACATGCAGCGCTACCGCTCGCTGCGCTCCTCGACAGCTGCTGTGATGGGGACCGCCTACGTCGCCCACGCTGCTCTGACCGGAGGGACACTGGCCATGCAGTGGGCGCCGCTCCCGATCCGACCAGCAGTGGCTCGCGTTGCCGGCGCCGCCCTGGTCGTGGGCGGGAGTGGGCTCTGCGTGGCCGGAGTGTGCCGTTTCGGCGGCGTCGGCGAACTGGCCGGCACCAGGAATCAGTCCCTGCTGACCACCGGCAGCTATGGCCACTCCCGCAACCCCCAGTACCTCGGCTACCTGATAGCCCTCGCGGGCGCAGCAGTGGGCCGTCGCAGCGGCTCAGCCCTGGCGTCGACCGGCGCCCTCGCCGTCATCTACGCGGCGTGGATACCGGTCGAGGAAAGCCACCTCACCGAGCTGTACGGGCATCACTACACGGACTACACCCACCGCACCCGCCGCTGGTGGGGCCGACGCAACTGACCCGCAACCACGCCCCACCCCACCTCGGAAAGGGGAGACCTTCGATGTTGGAGGGCTTCACGCTCGTACTCGTCCTTGCCTGCCTACCCGCCGCCGGGAACTTCCTCGGCGGGGTGGCGGCCGAGGTGTTCGACGTGTCCGAACGATCGCTCAGCCTCGCCCTGCACCTCGCCGCCGGGATCGTCCTGGCCGTCGTCGGCCTGGAGCTCATGCCCGAGGCGCTCACCGCCGACCCGCCGTGGGTGCCCATCGCCGCGTTCGTGGGAGGTGGTGCAGCGTTCGTCGCTCTGGAACGCGCCATCGGATACGTCCAAGCCCGCACCGGGGCTGGTGAAGAGTCCAAAGGTCCGCTCGCCATCTACTCCGGCGTGTCCATCGACCTGTTCAGCGATGGCGTCATGATCGGCACCGGAACGGTCATCAACCCTGCCCTCGGGCTGCTTCTCGCCCTGGGGCAGGTCCCCGCCGACTTCCCCGAGGGGTTTGCTTCGGTCGCGACCTTGCGTCGCACCGAGATGACCCGCCGCACCCGCATCCTCATGTCCTTGTCGTTCGCTGTTCCCATCATCGTCGGCGCGACCCTCGGCTACTTCGCCCTCCGTGACGCACCCGAGGTCGTCACCCTCTCCGTCCTCGCCGCCACCGGGGGCGCGCTCACGAGCGTCGTCGTCGAAGAGATGTTGAGCGAAGCCCACGAAGGCGAGACCAGCCCCCTCGGCCCCATCGCCCTCACCGCCGGGTTCGCCGTCTTCGCCCTAATCTCGGTCTACGTCGGATGACCAGCGCAAACGCATGTTCACGTGCCCCGGGCTAGGCTCGAATCGCGGGCCGCGGCGACCTGTACGACCGGAACCGAGGAGATGGTGGACGTGATGGACGGCATGGGCGGCATGATGCTGTGGATGACGATCTGGGGCGTGGTGGGTCTGGCTCTCCTGGTCGGGCTCGTGGTCGTCGTGGTCCGAGCGGTGCGCCCCGCAAACCGCGCCGGCCAGGTTCCTCGGGCGGACTCTCCTGAAGAGATCCTGCGTCGCCGCTACGCAGCGGGGGAGCTGGACGAGGACGAGTACTTCCGCCGTAGCTCAGGACTCCGGGACTAGCGGGTCCCACCGGCCACTCGGACCGCTCACCTGTCCGGTGGTTGACCCGACGGGCGGGTGCCTTCCTAGCCTTGAGGCATGAAGAAGGCACCTGCCTTCCCGGTCATGGTGCTGGTGCCGATGTCTCTCATGTCGGCCGTGGTCATCAGCAACATCGTGCTGATCCGGCGTCTCAAGGCGTTCGAGGCGGCGCTGTCGCGCTCGATGTCCGCCTGAGCGCCGCACGGGCCGGGGTCAGAGCATGGAGCCGAGGTCGGATCCCACGGTGGGGTAGGCGGCGGTGGCGGACTTGAGCTGCCTCGTGGTGAGGCCGAGCTTGATGGCCAGGCCCAGGGTGTTGACGAGCTCGCCGCACTCGGGTCCGAACAGGTGGGCGCCCACGACCTGGTCGGTGGAGCGGTCGATGAGGATCTTCGCCGCCGAGGTGGTCTCCCCGACCCGGTAGCTGGAGTACCAGCCGCTGGTGTCGGAGTAGCGCACTGCGAGGTCGATGCCCTGGTCGCGGGCCTCGGCCTCGAGCATGCCCACGCGGGTCAGCTCGGGGATGGTGAAGACCGCGGTGGGGATGCCGGCGTAGTCGGGGACGGTGGTCTTCTCCTTGAGCATGTTGGAGGCGGCGACCTTGGCCTCGGAGACGGCGACCGGCGTCAGCGGCATGCCGGCGGTGTCGGCGGAGTCCCCGGCGGCCCAGACGGCGGGATTGGTGGTGCTCTGCAGGTGCGCGGCGACCTGGATGCCGCGCTCGCCCCACTCGACCCCTGCGGCGTCGAGCCCCAGGTCTGCCAGGTCGGCGACCCGGCCGGCGCCGTGCACGACGAGGTCGGTCTGGATCGTCTCCTGCTCGCCGTCGCGCTCGATGGTGACCCGGTAGCCGTCCTCGCTCGGCTGCACCTCCACGATGCTGGTGCGGCGCCGCAGGTCGATGCCGACCTGCGTGCTGCGCTCGACCATGAGCTCGACGAGGTCGGGGTCGAAGCTCTTGAGGGGTCGTTCGCCACGGTCGACCACGACGGCGCTGGTGCCGGCCCGGGCGACGATGTGGGCGAACTCGAAGGAGATGAAGCCGCCGCCGACGAACAGGATGCGGCCCGGCAGCTGCGCCAAGTCGAGGAAGTCGGAGCTGTCGATGAGGTGCTCGTGGCCCGGGAAGTCCAGGGGACGTGGCTGCGCGCCAGTGGCGACGAGGAAGCGCTCGGCCTCGTGCGCGACGCCGTCGATCTCGAGGGTCCGCGGGCCGGTGAACCGTGCGCGGCCGTGCAGGGTGGTGACCCCCCTGTCGGCCAGCCCGTCCTCCATGCTCTGCGGGACCGGGTCGGTGAAGCCGCGCTTGTGCTCCATCAGGTCCGACCAGCTGATCGCGAGTCCGTCGCTGTCGATGCCCTTGCCGTGCATCAGCCGGGCGCTGTCGATGCCCTCGGCGCCGCGGCGCAGGATCTTCTTCGGGTCGCATCCACGCAGGGCGCAGGTGCCGCCGTAGGGCAGTGAGTCGACGATCGCCACGGACCAGCCCTGGCCGCGCACTTGTTCGCGGCGGCCACCCCGGCCATGCCGGCGCCGACCACGATCAGGTAAAAGGTCTGCTTCATGAAGAACTTCCTCTCGAGAAGTACGGCGTCGTGAGTTCAGGTTGCGCAGGTAGCGGATGCTGCCGATGGCAGCGAGGGCGAGTCCGATGCTGACGAGGATCCAGCTCTGCAGGGACCAGCCGGTGACGGCCCCGACCACGCCCAGCGAGAGCAGGATGGGGAGGCTGCAGCAGAGACCGAGCGCGCCGGCGACTACCGCGACCGGGGCGAGGACGGCGGTCCGGTCACGCATCGGCGATGGCCGCCCTGAGCTGGTCGAGCGTCGGTGCGCCCTCGAACCCGCCGGGTGTGGGGCAGCGCCGGCAGGCCAGGGCGACCGCGTCGCTGGGCTGGGCGAAGATGTCCACGCCGTCGACCTGGATGCTCGGTGAGCCCCGGAAGCCGGTGCGCTCGGCTTCAGCCGGGGTTTCGACGAGGTGGTGGGTCACCCGGAGGTCGCCGCGCTCGAGGGCCAGGGCCGCGAGCCGCTCGTCGGCGATCCTCCAGCTCGGGCAGTCCTCGAAGTAGAGCAGTGTGACGTCGATGGCTGGGACGCTAGACCTTGATCCGCGGTGCAAGGTCAACCCCTAGGGTGGGCCATGCGGATAGGGGACGTGGCCGAGGCTGCTGGTGTGCCGGCGCAGACCATCCGGTTCTACGAGCGCCGGGGACTCCTGCCCCAGCCGAAACGGGCCCCCAACGGGTACCGGGACTACGACGAATCGGTCCTGGCCCGGCTGGCGTTCATCCGTTCAGGACAGGCTGCCGGGCTCACCCTGGTCGAGCTGGGCAGCGTCCTCGACCAACGCAGGGAGGGCGCCGTCCCGTGCGCCCACGTCCAGTCGCTGCTCCGGGCGAAGCTGGACGACGTCGGGGCCCGGCAACGCGAGCTCGCCACGATGGCGAAGGAGCTCGAAGGCCTGATCGAGCGCAGCGAGCGCCTCGACCCAGCAGACTGCACCGACGCCGAGACCTGCCACATCATCGCCGCGGGCGACTGATGCTTGGGAGGCCGACCTCACCCTCCAAACAGCAAATAGAGCCCGCCGAACGTGTAGGCAACCATCACGAGCAGCAGCGGCAGCTGTCCGATGAGGTGGTAGCGCCGCGGAAGGACGGCTAGCGCGCGGTCGTGGGCGGCGATCACACCCAAGACATGCCCAGCAACGATAGCCAACACCTTTGTCGTGGCCAGGAACGTTGGGTGGTCGGAGAGCCAGTAGTTGACCTGCCACGTGGCGGTGCCGAGAAGGTCGGCACCATTGCCGAGGGGGTCGGAAAGCTGGACCAGGGTGAGCTGACCGGACTCGACGAGCAAGGTCAGGTAGTGAGCGGTCACGTACCCGACGATGATCGGCATTATGGAGTGCGCGAAGGTGCCGGGCAGGAGTTGTCGTCGCATACCTCCCTCAAGGCCGGTACTCGTCGTTGCCGCAACGAACAGCAGGCCCACTACGGCGCACATGACAACGAGGACGGCGGTGTTGACCACGAGCATGTTCGCCTCGGTCGACTGGCTGTAACGTATCCAGACATTCCAGCCCCGGAAGCTGTCGAACGCCGTGGACCCCAAGAGGACGGACAGGACTGCCACGAGTCCTGGCTCGCCAGGCAAAGTAGCGAGATTGCGCAGCGGTGAGAGCAGGACCAGCGTGCCGTCCTGGCGCCGCCCCCAGACCGAGAGCCGGGACACCGCCGTGGAATAGACCTCGAACGGGTCAGCACGTGCGATCCAGCGGGGCCCGAGCAACACCCCGCCCATGACGACGAGCACGAAGTACACCGCGAACCACAGGCGGACCGGCGCGAGGTAGTTGGCCTCAGGGTAGACGAGCTCGAACCACACGAAACAAAGAAGAGCGAGTGCCGCAGGCCAGTAGCCGACCCAGGCGGGTAGTGCGCCGACGACGCCGCCGGCGGGGCACTCGCGACCCGGCGTGTCGTCGGTCGAGTGGCGGTGTTGTCGGCCGCAAAGTCCTTGCGGTGGCATATGGGAGCGTTGAGCGCCGCCGAGCGCGGCGATGAGCAGGTAGATGCTCCGGGCAGGGTTGATGGCTCGGTAGAACGGTCCGAACACCAGGGAGGCCGGGACGATCCCGACCCAGAGGAGCACAAAGACGACCCCGAACGTCGGGTTCATCGACAGGTCGGGGCCCATCACCGCCGCCCACGCGACGTAGGCGAAGAAAGCCAACCCTGCGCCGCGCAAGAGGACCTCGAACGCACGGCTGTCGACCAGCCTGCCCAGCAACACGGGGGCCGGGACGCCCACCTCTGAGGGGACGAGGGACAACGAAGTCAACCGGGAGCGATCTCGCGTCGGCGTTTCGGGCCGCGGATCGGCGTAGCGTGGGCGGCGCCAGGCCATCAGCAGGACCAGGAACGAGACCGCCAGGGCGGCGGCACCGCCCAGGATGGCAAGGTCTGCTGGGATCGGGAGGTCTTCGGGTCCGCCGATCCCGTGTGTTCTGACCACTCAGCGAACCGCCAGCTGCGCGACCACGGTCCCGGTCGCGTGCTCTTCGATGTCGACGGCGCTGGGGTTGTCGATGACTAGTTGCGCGGTCGTCGTCCCTGCCTCGAAGCTGATGATCTGCTCCGGTCTCGAGTGGACGTGCAGCTCGCCGGCTCGGTCGGTCTGGAAGGTGATGCTCAGCGGCTCTCCCACGGCCAGGTCGAGCGTGGCTCCGTTCGGTGAGATGCTCGAGCCGTCCACGATCACCTCCAACTCCGCGCCCGCTGGCGGGGTCGGAGTGGGAGTCTCGGGAACGGCGGCTGGTCGGCTCGGTGCGGCATCGGTGGGCGTGCTGGTGGGGGAGCGGTCGCCGTCCATCGACCCTGCCTCGGTGCCACCGCCGTCGGAGCAGCCGCCAGTGAGTGAGGACAGGGTCAGGGCAAGAGCCGCGGTCCCGATCACGCGGGCGGTCATCCTGCGGGGGCGTGGGTGGTGCTGAGGGGGCATGCGTGGTGGTCCTGTCCGGAAGCGAGATGGGGCAGCGGGTGGTCGGCAGCGGCTGACGCCCGGTCGTCAGTTGGTGGTCACGTGGACGTGGTCGTAGTGGTTGGCCGTCACGGACCCACGGTCCTCCATAGACCGCCAACCCTCCCCGTTTCTCTGCACCGACCAGATGTTCTGGGCATGGATCACGTAGGAGACGCCGAGCCGGCTGGAGTTCTGCCTGACAAAGTTGGCCACCTGCCACGCCGCGTCGCCGCTGACCATGATGTCGACAGCGATTCCTTGGGCGTGCTCACCGTCGCTGCGCAACGTTCCGTAGGTGCTGATCTCAGGGAATGCTGCGCACACAGCCTGATGGACCTCGACGATGTTGGGGCTGACCCCCGACGGTACTGACGTGCCGTTCGTGCAATTTCCGTCGACAGGTTGGTCCTCCTCGGAGCCCTTGATCGCCTCGGTGGGTTCCGGCTCGGGCAAGTCGTCGACGAGGTACCCCTGGGTGACCCAGCGGGAGCGACCGTCCAGCACGACCTCGACGCGCCCTCGAAGCGACCGGCCAGTCACGAGGACGGGGGAGCCCCTTTCGAGAAGGCCCGTCAGGCGGGACTTCTCGGCGGGTGTCTTCCAGATGTTGAGCGGGGCCGTGGTCCATCGCTTCTTGCTCGCTCGACGCACGGCTGCACGTGTCGGTCCGGGCTCAAGCATGCGCTCAGCGCGGGTGGGTGCTGGCTCTGGCTCCAGCCTTTCCGCAGAACGAGAGATGACGGGCTGTCGCTCGACCTGGTGCTCGTCGAGGGCCGTGGTCGGGCGAGGACTCACGCCAGAGCCGTCCGCAGCCTCGATGGTCACCGAGGATTCGAGAGAGTTGGTGGACACGCCCCACGAGACGACGGCGAGCGTTGCCGCCACTGCTAGGCCCACTGCGCGTCGTGCGTGTAGAGGAGTTGGGACCCGTGGCGCCGGGTCGAGACGATGCTGAGCCACTGCAAGAATCCTTGGGTCGCCGGCGAAGTCAATACTAACCACAATAGTAGACGCGGCTGGCTCAGTCGACCGACTCGTCGGGACGGCGCGCTGACTCGCGGGCCGTGGCGTCCAGGGCGGCCACCAAGAGGGCTGGCCGCCGCGAGCTGATCAACCAGTAGGGGGTGGGGTCGCGCGTGTCGTTGATCCAGATCCGGACGCCGGTTCGGATGTAGGGGCGTAGGAGCAGGTAGGCGCGAGCATCTGCTCGGTGGCCAGCCGCGGCTCTCATCTCGCGCGCGCCGAGCGCCTGCGCCGCACCTAGGTGGTGGGTTGCGATGTGGGCCCGGCCGGCGTGCAGCGACGTGGTGTCGACAATGATTGTGACTGACCCGTAGGTGCGAAGCATGACCGCCGAGACGAGCACCAGCACTCCGGTGATGCCCCAAGTCAGGGTCTCGGGGACCGCGACGATCATGGCGACCCAGAAGCTGGCGAGCATCAAGTTCCAGAGCACCCACCATCGCAGGGGCGCCCGCAGTCGCTCGTGGTATAGGTGCGTCCGCGAGCGCATATCCCACCTCTCGTCGTAGTTGGCCGGTCAAGCGGTGACCTCCTCACCAGGTGGCGCTGTGACACTCCTGGGTGGGATCGGCTTCCACCTGCAAGGTGGCGTGCTCGATCCTGTGCTGGTCGCGCAGGATCGCCTGTGCGCGTTGCAGCACCTCGCCCGAGTCGGCTCCAACCCGAAGGACAAGGTGTGCTGTCGCCACGTTCATCCCCGAGGTCAGTGTCCAGGCGTGGACGTCGTGGATCTGGGCGATCGCCGGGAGTGCTTCGAGGTCGCTTACCAGGGCTTGGAGATCCACGTCCCGGGGAGCGTGTTGGCCCAGCACGGTCAGGACCTCCCGCCCTAGAAGCACTGCCCGCACGGCTACGAACACCCCGATGGCCAGTGCCACGGCAGTGTCCCAGCCAGAGGCGCCGGTAAGGGCGACGAGCAGTCCACCCAACAGCACCCCCACGCTACCGGCGGCATCGGCCACTACCTCGAGATAGGCCCCTTTGACGTTGATCGACTCTCGCGACCCGGATCGCAGAAGGAGCAGGCACACGACGTTGACGAGCAGCCCGAGGGCGCCGACCGAGAGCATCGGCCCGAACGAGACCGACACCGGTTCGCCGATGCGTCTGACCGCTTCGACGATGACGTAGACCGAGACGCCCAGCATCAGCAGCACGGCGAGGCCTGACGCGAAGACCTCGACGCGATAGGAGCCGTAAGTGCGGCGGCCGGAGCGATCCGGTCGCGAGGCGATCGTCGTGGCCGTCAGGGCGGCGCCGAGCGCGACGACGTCTGCGGCCATGTGGCCGGCGTCGGAAAGAAGTGCGAGCGAGCCCGAGACCAGACCGACGACCAACTCGACGACGAAGAAGCCCGCGACCAGCGCGAACGCGACGCCGAGACGCCAACGGTGCCGCGCGCCGGCGTGCCCGTGTCCATGCTCTGATCCCACGAGTGGTCCCTCCTCTGCATAGGTCGCGACGTCCCATTCTTTGTTACTATCACCGATAGTACTAATCGAGGAGATGAGATCAGGGTGCGCAAGCAGACCAAGGTGACGGTCGTGGCGGCCGTCATGCTGGCGATAGCTGCAGTGGTGCTGGGCGTGGTCAGCCAGTCACGCCTTGATGGCACCGAGCCCGTCGCCACGATTCCGTCCCTGGAGGACGCCATCGTGCGCGACGAGAGCCGGGTGCTGGGCGAACCGGGCTCGACCGATGTGACGTTCGTAGAGTTCCTGGACTTCGAGTGCGAAGCCTGCGGGGCAGCCTTCCCGATCGTCGAGGAACTGCGCGAGGACTACGCCGGGGACATCACCTTCGTCATCCGCTACTTCCCCCTTCCCGGTCACTTCAACGCAGATCGGGCGGCTCGCGCCGTCGAGTCAGCTGCTCGACAGGGCGAGCTCGAGGCGATGTACACGCGGATGTACGAGACCCAATCGACGTGGGGTGAGTCGCGAGAACCGAAGGACGACCTGTTTCGCTCCTTCGCCGAGGAGATCGGGCTCGACATGGAGCAGTTCGACGCCGACTACGCCTCCAAGTCGGTGGCCGATCGGGTGCAGCGCGACGTCGAGGACGGCCGGTCCTTAGGTGTCGAGGGGACCCCCACCTTCTTCGTCGATGGTGACCCGTTCCAGCCGGAGACCGTGGATGACTTCGCACAGGTCCTCGACGAGGCGTTGGCCGGGTGAGCGGGGGGTCCGACCGGCGCTTGGCTCTCGGTCTGCTCGCGGCCGGCCTGATCGGCTTGGTCGCCTCGACGACCCTGCTGATCGAACGCCTGCGCCTGGCAGGGGACGAGGAGTACGTGCCCACGTGCAGCCTCAACCCAGTGCTGAGCTGCGGGTCGATCATGGAGTCCGCGCAAGCCTCGTTGCTCGGCTTCCCCAACCCGGTCATCGGGGTAGCCGGCTTTCCGGTGGTGCTAGCCACCGGTGCGGCGCTCCTGGCAGGGGCAAGGCTGGCGCGTTGGTACTGGATGGGGCTCCAGGTCGGCGCCACCGCGGCTCTGGCGTTGGTGGGTTGGCTGGCTTTTCAGAGCCTCTACCGCATCGGGGCCCTGTGTCCGTACTGCATGGTGGTGTGGGCGGTCGTGGTACCACTCTTCTACTACGTCACCGTGCGCAACCTGGCCCAGGGTGTGCTGGGAGCCGCCATGGCCGACAGTGCTATAACCCGCACTGTTCGGGACTGGCATGCGCCCGTGCTGCTTCTGGTGTTCGTCGGTGTCCTCGCCCTGGTTGCTGTCCAGTTCTGGTCGTATTGGTCGACCCTGTGGTGAGGGGGGAGTCTCGTTGAACGTGGGCTTGGCACGAGACCTGATCCTGGACGGGTCCTTGCTGGTCGCCCTTCCGGTGGCCCTGCTCGCCGGCCTGGTGTCCTTCTTCACCCCGTGCTCGCTACCGCTGATGCCTGGTTACCTCTCGTATGTGGCGGGCATGGCCGGGACTGAGTCCGGGGAGCCCGGTCCGGTCGCGGACACACGTTCGCGCATGGTTGCCGGCGCGGTGCTGTTCGTCCTCGGCTTCGCGACCGTGTTCACCAGCTACGGGCTGGCGCTCGGCTCCCTGGGCTCCCGGCTGCTCGTCCATCAGGATCTGATCTGGCGTCTGTCAGGCATGCTGACGATCATCTTGGGTCTCCTTTTCGCCGGTGCGGCCGGACGCCTACCGCTGCTAAGTAGGACTGTGCGACCACGTGTGACCCCGCGTGCCGGGCTCGCAGGCGCTCCCCTCCTCGGCGCGGCCTTCGGCGTGGGCTGGACGCCGTGCATCGGCCCGGCGTTGGCTGCGGTGTTGGCGCTGGCCACCACGTCGGCGACCGCGGGCAGGGGAGCGGTCCTTTCGTTGACCTACGCCATCGGACTTGGACTCCCGTTCATTCTCGCTGCATTCTCGCTGGCTCGGGCGATCCGTGTCTTCGCCTGGGTCCGTGTTCGAACTGTCTGGTTGACCCGCGGAGGGGCAGTCGTGTTGGTCGGCGTTGGGGTCTTGCAGGTGACTGGCGTTTGGTCGCAGCTGATCGCGCAGGTCCAGGTCCTTGTCGCGGGATGGCAGGCCCCGTTGTGATCCGCGGGCGCCGACTGCTGGGTACGGTCACCATTGCGGTGGTCGCCGCTGGTCTGATCGCGGTCATGCTGTGGCCGGAGGAGCCCGGCACGCCCCGGGCGACACCCTCGGGGCGGGAGGTGGACCTGGTCCAGCAGTACGTGCCTTCCGAACGCACACAGGTCTCGGACTTCACCGCACGGCTGCTCGACGGGTCCACCATGGACAGTGCGACTTTCCGCGACCAGGTCACGGTCATCAACGTTTGGGGTTCGTGGTGCGGTCCGTGCCGGCAGGAGGCACCGGTCCTCTCCGAAGTCGCAAGGGAGATGGAGGGTCGCGTCCGCTTCCTGGGCATCAATGTGCGGGACAGCCCGGACGCAGCACGTGCGTTCGAGCGATCCTTCGACGTCCCCTATCCCAGTGTCCATCCCGACCAGAGCGCGGCGGTGCTGCTGGCCTTCAACGGGGCGCTGACGTCAGCGGCGGTCCCGACCACTGTCGTCCTCGATTCGAGTTTTTCTGTGGCAGCCCGCGTCCTCGGTCCGGTCGATGCGACGACCCTTCGCGGTCTGGTCGAGGATGCCGAGCGAGCGCCGTGATGAGAACGAGGGCATGCAGAAAGTGTGTGTGTGGGGGGCGTCCCTGTCGCACTGGGTCCCGCTCTCGCGGGTGCTGTCGCACCGTCCGGGCCTGCCGGATCATGACAGACGCAGTCGTGGCGGATCAGGTCGAGTGACAGCACCGTCCGTCTCGCCTCCCCCCGCCCCCGGCTGGCGCCGCCGGACCAGCGTCGGGCGGCAGGCCGGCTGGCCGGCAGATGCGGCCGTTGTCGTGCTACGAATTGGCTGCGCTGTTCCTGTCCGACGGACCGGGCACTTTCGGTCAAGTCGTGCGTCCTGGCGACGCGGGGCCGGGTCTCGTGCCGCAATGGCGGTCTGGGGGTGCAATGCGCGCCGATGGATCGCTTGGGGTGAACCACTACGGTGACGCCGTACCGGCCTACCGGACGATCTTGTGAACCACGAGGTGGGCCGATCACATGCGGAGTGTCCAGTGCTGGGGAGTCGACGTCCGTCACGCAGCAGCAGACCTACAACCTGGACGGCTGCCTTGCCAACGCCTGGCCATCGGTCGCGTGAGCGGCCGGCACGTCGCCGAGGGCCAGAAGCCTGCAGCAGTCGCGTGCCGCAGCCTCGAGGGCCGGAGCTAGGGCGATGGACACCGGCAGGGACAACAAGACGACCGCGAGGGCCCCGACCAGAGCACCTCGTCCCCTGCGTGCGCTTGGCGGAGGAGCGGTGAGACGTCGGACCCTCTGCACTGCGGCGGTCCCGGTCGCGCCGAGTGCGGCTTCGGGTCGAGCGCCACTGCCGAGCGTGACGAGCGCTTCGGCGAGCGAGCGGCGGTCTGCGCCACTGGATGCGGCGTCGTCGGCGGCCATCTCGACGAGGATCGCGATGTGCTGATGTGCCTGCTCGAAGAGCGGGAGGCGGGGGAACGCTCGGGTCAGTGCGCCCGAGTGGACCAGTGCGATGTCGTGCCGTGCACGCAAGTGCCCGTGCTCGTGGCCGAGCACGAGCAACCGCTCCCTTCTCGTGAGCACGTCAAGCGCGCCGCTGGTGAAGACCACCGTCCCGGGTCCTCCGGGCAGGCAGTACACCATAGGCCTCTGGTCCTCTACGACCGTGAAGCCCTCGGGGTGAGGGCGGCCAACGAGACGAAGGCCCTCGCGTTGCTCCCGGCGAGCACGAGCCACCGCTCGCAGGCATCGTCCCGCAGTGATGACCAGTAGTCCTGCGCAGGCGCCTGTGACGGCCAGTCCCACGACACCGGGCCAGACCCCTAGGGGGGTGCGGTAGTGCTCGACGATGGTGATGGTGTGAGCGCCGAGGACGTCGGCAAGCAGGAAGCGCAGCGGGAGGAACGGAAGTGCCGCAGCTAGAGCGGCGAGCAGAACTGCGAGGACCACGGAGCTCGACAGGGCTTGCCAGGCGACAATTCCCGAACGGGGTGCGTGCACGACCCACCGAGCGTTCGCCAACAGCCGTGCCCCCAGAGTGCCAGCCGCGATCGCGTAGATCAGCAGCGCCATTGCTGCGATCATGTCGGAGGCTCGGTCCGGTCGGACAGGGCGGCTCTCAGCTCGTCGACCTCGTCGGGACTCATCTTCTCGACGAAGTGCACCAGGGTGGACCGGCGGTCATCGGTGTCGGCCAACACCTGCTCCAGCAACGCGGCGGTGTGCTCCTCCCGCGTGAAGCACGGCGAGTACAGGTAGGCCCTGCCCTGCTTCTCCCTGCGTACCAGTCCTTTCGAGTGGAGGTTGTCCAGCACCGTCATGACTGTTGTGTATGCGAGAACTCGTTCGACGCTCAAGTCCTCCAGCACCTGTCGGACAGAGACAGGGCCGGTCCGGGACCACAGGCGTTGCATCACGACGGCTTCGAGCTGACCCAGTTGTCTCATTCGATGCTCCTGTCCTCGTCCGTTGCAGACGCGCCCGCCATCGTAGACGACCTGCTGCGTCGCTCGACCTCCGACAGCCGGTGCAGGTAGTCGTTGTAGGCCCGTAGCTGTCGGTCGTCCTCGCGCTGCTCGCTGCGGTCGAAGCGTCGTCTTTCTCGGCGATCGGCCTGCACCCACGACACGAGCAGCGCAACCGCCATGACCCCCAACGGGTACTCGCCCAGAGCCCACCCCAGTGAGGCCCCTAGGTACTGGTCCTCGGACAAGGAGGCCCCCCAGCCCCGACCCAGCGACTCGAACCAGTCCCTGGCCAGCACCGTGGTGCTCGCCATCAGGCTCACCGAGAACAGCGCATGGAAGCCGAACGTGACCATCACCAACAGAGCGCGCAGCGGGTAGGAGGGGCGCTCCAGGCCCGGGTCGGCGCCGACGACGCACTCGGCGAAGATGTAGCCGGTCAGCAGGAAGTGCAAGGTCATCAGCACGTGGGCGGTATGAGCCTCAAGCGAGAGGCCGAAGAGCGAGCTGTAGTAAAAGGCCACCATGCTCACCACGAAGAGCGCTGCTGCCACGATCGGGTGGCCGAGCAACTGAACGGGAAGCGAGTGGACGGCCTTCAACAACCATTCTCTGGGGCCGTAGGAACCGTCGGTTCGACGCTTCAGCGTCCTCAATGCGAGCGTGATGGGCGTCCCCAGCACGAGGAAGGTCGGCACGGCCGTGGCGATGGTCATGTGCTGGACCATGTGCATGCTGAACAGCACGCGACCGTACGTCGCCGGTGCGCCGTTGGTCGCCCAGATGAACAACAGGCAGCCGATGACCCAGCACGCTGTGCGCAGCCACGGCCAGTGGACGCCGCGCTTGCGCAATCGCCGAACGGCGACCAGGTACCAACTCAGGGCAGCCAGGCCGAGAGGAAGAAAGAGGCTGTCTGGACTCCAACGAATCAGCCACCCGGTGGCGTCCAGAGCAGGGGGCATCGAACTGCCCAGCAGTGACTGGGCCATCGTGAGCGAGGTGGAGTCCCCACCGGCGTTGGGAGGGTCGGTCCGTCCGAGGACGACACCGAGCGCAGCCGCACCCAGCAGGACCGACACCTCGAGCACGACGAGTCGCCAGAACGCTCTGGTCCGACCGGCCACGACCTGTGCCAGGAGCGCTCGACGGTGCCACCATCCGGCCAGCAGAAGCAGGATGACAGCGGTCATCTTTAGGGCGAGCAATGCTCCGTAGGTTGACACGATGGATGCCACCTCCGGAATCCGGAGCCAGGCTCCGGCGAGTCCTGACGCCGTCACCAGGGCCGCACACCAACCGGCAAGTGTCGAGTAGCGCCGGGCGACCGTGCCGAGGGACGGTCCGAGTCGATGGCCGACGAGGGCGAGCGCTATCAGTCCACCACCCCAGACTCCGATACCCACGAGATGGAACATCTGCAGGTTGACGACCTCATCATGGTTGAGCGCGCCTGTCGCGTGACCGGTGAGGGCAATGGGCCACAGCGCCACTAGGGCCAGAGCCGCTAGCGCACCGAGAGCGGCGGTCCGCGACGCCAGTGCACAACCAGCCGCCACGACCGCGGCGAGCCCCGCCCCCCACAACAGATACTGGCCGAGTTCGTAGGAGCGGGCGAAGAACACGGCCTGCTGCAGAAATCCTTCGGCACCCATGCTGCTGCCGGAGGCGTCCGAGAAGACAAAGGCGACCAGGAGCCCGTTCATGGCGGCCCATGCCGTGGCACCGAGTTGCGCCACGGACACGAGGCGGGCACGTGCCCCGGCTATCAGTGCTTCATCGCCCACCTCGGGCGGGACGCAAGTGCTTGCCACGACCAGGGCTCCCACCGTCAGCATGGCGCTGAGGTCTCGCAGTGCCTGTACGACGGGGAGACCTATTCGAGTGCTTGCTCCGGGGTCAGGTAGCCCGGGGACACGCAACGGTGCCAGCCCCCCAGTGAGCCACGCGGTCAGGAGCGTCGCCAGCACTATCCAGAAGATCGCACCGAGTGCACCGACGGCGCGGGTCGCGCGGGGGGAGACCGTCGCGCTGGTCATGCCCCCCTCCCGCGCCGAATCAGTCTCACTGTCGCAATGCCGGTCAGGACGACGAGGCCCAGGGTGACGAGCCCGATGAACGCGAGTACGCCGCCAGACGCGCCGGTCGGCTCGTCCCTACCGGCATCGGCGTCCGCCTGTGTAGGCGGACTGGGAGCCGTGGTGGCTTCGCTGGTCGCGGGAGCTTTCTGCCCTGCGGAGGGGCGGACGGTGAAGGTGTAGCTGCCCGCCACCGGGTGTCCGTCCCGTGAGACGACTCGGTACGCAACATGCCACTGCGTGGGGTCGCTCAAGCCGGACTCGTTGCCAGCCCGGGCTTCGGGGACTGTGGCGACCAGCTCGGTCGGGCTAGCGCCGTTCACCACATCGAGGTTCATCGTCTCCCCGTTGTCGACGCGTGCTGTGATGGTGCTCAGTCCTGGACTCATTTCCTCGGTGAACGTCAGTGTGAGGGCAGTGGGTGGGGCCCCCAGACGATCGCCGTCAGCTGGGTCGGTGGTGAGGAGGTCCGTGTGGGCCGCAGCCGGAGCAGCCATCAGCGTCCCGATGCCCGCACAGATGAGGAGACCCAGGGCGACGATCCAGCCACGGTGTTGTGATGAATTGTTCATTTGTTCCCCCGCGCAATGAGATACATGGTGACCGCGGTCGCCACTAGCGTGAACAGGCCAATGACGATGGTTGAGACGGCGTCGTCGCTCATGTTCGCGCCCTCACACCCCTGCATACGAATGCAGCCCTGGAATCCAGAGATTGACCCCGAAGAAGTTGAAGACGAAGGCCAGGAAGCCTGCGACTGCCAGCAGTCCGGCCCCGCGTCGCCAACCTGCGGCCGACAATGCGTGGAGGTGTGCGGCATAGAGCACCCAGGTGATGAACGCCCAGGTTTCCTTCGGGTCCCAACCCCAGTATCGACCCCACGCGTTCTCCGCCCAGACGGCGCCGGCGATCACCGCGAAGGTCCATATGGGGAACGCGACCAGGTGGACGGTGTGCGCCAGAGCCGCGTACGGGTCGTCTCCCGGAGGCGTAGAGCGACTGCGGACCAGGTGAGCCAGAGTCGCGATCGCGCCGACCGTGAACAGAGCGCCGGCGGTGATCGCGGCGGCGACGTGGACGACCAGCCACCACGAGTTGAGCACGGGGACGAGGTCGTCGACCGGGGTGTAGAACTTGGTGGCCGACACTCCGAGCAGCACCAGGACCAGAGCAGTCACCCACGCTGCGATGGCAACGACCTGCCGTGTGCGGACCATGAGGAGGAACACGAGGGTCACGGCGGCTGAGCCGGTGAGTCCGAACTCGTACATGTTCCCCCAGGGCACCCGGCCGGCCGCCAGCCCGCGCAGTACCACAGCCAGGGCCGTGGCCGCTGCGCCCAGGGCCATGAGCACGGTGCCGACCCGCCCTCCGGCTTCGTCGATCGGCGCCGACGTCGCGGGGGCCGATTCGCCCCCCGTGCGGATCGACGCACGCGCGCCGACGTCCGCCGCCCTATCAGCCGTCATCGTCAGCGACCTTCGCGTGACAGCCGTGTGGATGGCGAATGCCACCAGGGCCATGCCCAGCAGGATCATGGCTGCCACCACGGAGCTGTCGGACAGTCCTGCAAGCTCTGAGCTGTTCACTGGCGGATCTCCTTCGAGGATCGACTGTCGGTGCACGGGGCGGGGACGAGGACATGAGCAAGAATCGTCAGCTCATCGACTGGCAGCTCGCGCCTCGACAGCGCGCGCGCGGCAACCTCGATCTCGAGGTCACCCACGCGCCTGACCCACACCCGACGACGAGCGACCCCGAGCGAGAGCGTCAATCCCAGTAGCAGCAGGATCGCGGCGACCAACGAGATCTCCTTGCCCGGGTCCCGAGCGACCTGGAAGTTCGCGAAGCGCGACAATCCGTCGAAGGTCACCGATCCCAACCCGTCCGGCAGCCTCGCCGTCTGACCGGGCGCCAGCGAGACCCGCCATTCTTGGCCGGTTCGGCCGGTCACCTCGTCGAGGTCGTCGAAGTCCAATGCGAACACTGACTGGGGGGTGCCGTCGTCGAGGCCGAGGTCGCCTGTGTAGGCGGTCAGCTCGAGTCGTGGGTTCAGGTCATCGGGGAAGATGGAGACGGAGATGCCATTCTCTCCCCGAGCCGCGGTCGGCAGGAAAAGCCCTTGGAGGGCGATGGACTCCGGTTGGGCGTCGGGAACCTTTACGACGCCGTCGGACGTGAAGGACTGGTCCATCGGCAGAAAAATGGTCGGGCCCGACGTGGCCACGTCGCCGTTGCCGTCACGCACGGTCACTTCCGGTGCATATCCGTGCCCGGTCAGGAAAAACTTCGTGCCGCCGATGTCCAAGGGGCGGTTCGGCTCCACTGTGTAGGTCCCCGATCCCTGTGCATCGCTGCGGTAGGACACCGCCGCTGCGAAGTCGCGTGGCTCTCCGCGTCGCGCTCCGCTGGTCTCGAACTCAGCGGCGAAGCTCTCGAGAGTGAGCTGCACCGGCTCTAGGTCAGAGAGGTCGGCCAACGGGGCCGGGGTGATCGCGTCGTAGGACGATGCCACGTTGGCGAAGTTGGAGCCCTCGACCACCGCTACGCGTCCCTCGTAACCGAAGAGCCGTCCTGCGGCGACGCCCACCAGCAGAACGAGTAGGGACAGGTGGAAGACCAAGTTGCCCAGCTCACGCGTGTGCCCCTTCTCGGCCCTGACCTCTCCATGTGAGAGCACCACGCGAAACCCGCGCCGGTCCAGGTGCTCGGCGGCCGCTTCCAGGGATGCGTCCGCGTCGGCGACGCGCAACCGCCGATGTCCGGTTTCGCGCACCAGATGACGAGGCCCGGGAGGCGGGGCTGCGCGAACCTCTCGCCACAGACCGGCACATCTTGGTAGGACGCACCCGACCATCGAAACCAGCAACAGGATGTAGATCGCCGCGAACCACGGCGCACTGTAGACGTCGAAAAGCGAGAAGCGCTCGAGCCACGGGGCCAGCGCAGGATGGTCACGGTAGAAGAAGGCGACGGCGGAGGGGTCGCTGGCCACGCCGCGTTGCGGCAACAGCGAGCCCGGGACGGCGGACAGGGCGAGCATGATGAGCAGGACGACGGCGGTTCGCATGGCCGTCAGACGTCGCCACGCCCATCGGCCCCATTCCGCCACGGGTGGAGTGGCAGCAGGCCGGTGGGATGGCGGTAGCTCGCGTACTGCCGTGTGGGCGGGGCCGTCGTCCTTCATCAACCACATACTATCGGCCCTAGTACTTCGTGGTCGAGGAGGCCCGGTGACACATGTCCGTTCCAGCGCCCTGGCGTTCGCTGCGTTGGGCGGTGCCTTGACGGCGCTCGCCTTTCCCCCTTGGACGATGCCCTGGCTGGCGCCGGTCGGGGTTGCTGCCCTGGTCGTCGCCGTGAACGGCCGATCTGCGGTCGCAGGAGGAGTAGCGGGCGGGGTGTTCGGATTGGTCTTCTTCGGCACGACCCTGTGGTGGCTGAGCGAGTCCATCGCCGTCGTGGCCTGGGGCGCGCTCACTCTTGCTCAGGCGGCTTGGCTCGTCCTGGCCGGAACCGCGTTGACGTTGGTGCGGAATCTCCCGGGTTGGCCGGCGTGGATGGCTCTGGTGTGGACGACCGTTGAGACGATGCGGTCCTTGGTGCCATGGGGTGGCATGCCATGGGGCCGCCTCGGCTACACCGCCGTCGACGCCCCTTGGCAGGGGTTCCTCGCCATCGGCGGGGTCACTGGAGCAGGCGCGCTGGTCGCGCTGATCGGAGCATCCGCAGCCGGCGTCGCGTCCGCGGTAGCCGACCGCCGTACCGCCCTGCGTCTGACGCGTCCCGTGATCGCTTCGGGGAGCGTTCTTGGCATCGGGATGTGGCTGATGCTCGCGGCGGGCTCGGTGGGCGGACGACTCGGCGTCGAGGAGAGCGGCGTCGTCCGCGTTGCGGTCGTGCAGGGGGGAGTGCCAGGCGACGGCACCCAGGTGGCAGCCAATCATCGTCGGGTCACTCAGAACCAGCTGACACAGACGCGCAGGCTGCTGACCGTTGAGAGCTCAGCGGCCCGCGTCCCGGACTTCGTGCTGTGGCCCGAGAACGCCACCGCCGTCGACCCCGTGGACGACTTGCAGGCGAGAGCCGCCATCAGCTCGGCGGTGATGGAGGTGGGCGCGCCGGTGCTGCTGGGGGCGATAGTTGACGGATCGTCTTCCTCGCTGGCGCGGAACCAGGCGATCGTATGGACGGCATCGGGTCCGGGGGACCACTACACCAAGCAGCACCTGGTCCCGTTCGGTGAGTACGTTCCCCTCAGGCCTCTCGCTGAGTTCGTGTCGAGTCGGGTCGCGAACATCGAGCGTGACATGGCCGCGGGAGGCACTGCGCAGCCCCTGGCCGTCGCCGACCTGCGAGTCGCGGCAGCATTGTGCTTCGACGTCGCCTACGACGACGTCGTGCGCTCCCAGGTCGAGCAGGGAGCCGACCTGGTGACCGTCCAGACGAGCAACGCCATGTTCCTGGGTACTGCGCAGCTCGAGCAGCAGTGGAACATCACCAGGGCTCGGGCTGTCGAGGTCGGTCGGTCTGTGGTTGTGGCCTCGATCAACGGGATATCGGGTGCTATCGGTCCCGATGGCCGCGTGATTGAGCAGCTGCCGTCGGGCGGTTCGGCCAGCAGTCTGGTCGGGGTGCCGACGGCGACGGGCGCGTCGCTGGCCGTACGACTCGGGCCGTGGCCGAGTCGAGCCGCCGGACTGCTCACCATCGTGGCTGTCGCGACAGCTCTCAGAAAACGGCGTCAGGACAGTAGAGGTGCGCCGGAGCCGCTCTGGCTCACGGGGTGACGCCGCGGGCGATCAAGGCGGCCCGGGGGTCCACCGGGTCGCCGCCACCGGGCCGGACCTCGAGGTGGAGGTGGGGGCCGGTGACGTTTCCGGTGGAGCCCACGGTGCCGATCGTCTGTCCAGCGGTCACGCTCTCGCCGGCCGAGACGGTGATGGAGGTTTGGTGGGCGTACCAGAGCTCGGTGCCGTCCTCGAGCGTGAGCACTGTCTTGTTGCCGTAGGCGCCGTCGTAGCCGGCGGAGGTCACCGTGGCGTTGGCGATGGCCACCAAGGGGGTGCCGGAGGGGGCCGCAAGATCGAGACCGGTGTGGTACGTCGCCCAGAGACCGGTTTCCCCGAACTGCGCGGTCTGTCGGTAGCCGACCAAGGGCAACTGCCACAGGTTCTTCTCCAGGACCCTGGCGTGCTTCTCCGCGGCGGCCGCGAGGTTGGACAACTTGGTCTTGCGCTGCCTGGCCTGTTGCTCGACCCGAGCGGCGAACTTGTCGCCGGCTGCGCCCTCGGGCACGTCCCGGGAGGAGTCGCGCGAGACGACGGCGTCGCGGCCCAGGATGATGCTGTCCTGATCCAGCAAGCCGTTGAGGGCGCTTGCGGGCGAGACCTTGGACGGTGGGACAGCCGCGACCGCGGGCTCAGACGGGGGCGTGTCGGCGGTGGTGAGCACCCCGGCGACCGAGCCGGCCAGAGCAGCGACGCCGACCAGGACCGGCACCGAGGGCAGGCGGCGCAGTATCGAGCGGCAGGTCGAGGTCTTGACGGCCCGGCGGCGCCCGGGCGGTGCCGGCGAGGGGATTGCGTCGGTGCTCAGCGCGGCCAGCGGAAGTGCCATGGTCTGGTCGCTGGTAAACGATGTCGTCTGATCGGGCGGCTCCAGGTCGGCCAGGACCCGCTCGATGGTGCCGGGGTCGACGACGGCTGGGCGTCGACGGTCCGGCGGGGCCGGGGGGGGGGGGGGGGGGGGGGGGGGGGGGGGGGGGGGGGGGGGGGGGGGGGGGGGGGGGGGCGGGGCGG
>NZ_JBDYKJ010000024.1:0-61011 GCF_040012395.1 Nocardioides sp. 31GB23
CCCCCCCCCCCCCCCCCCCCCCCCCCCCCCCCCCCCCCCCCCGGCCGGCATCCTGCTCACCGCCACCGCCGGCAGCCTGCGCATCATCCAGCTGCGGCGGCGTACGAAGAAGGACATCAAGAACCGCTGAGGCCCGCCCCGCTCACTCCCACTCGATGGTGCCCGGGGGCTTGCTGGTGATGTCGACCGTGACCCGGTTGACCTCCTCGACCTCGTTGGTGATGCGGGTCGAGACGGTCTCGAGGACCTCGTAGGGCAGCCGGGCCCAGTCGGCGGTCATCGCGTCCTCCGAGGTGACCGGGCGCAGCACGATGGGGTGGCCGTAGGTGCGGCCGTCGCCCTGCACGCCGACCGAGCGGACGTCGGCCAGCAGCACCACCGGCATCTGCCAGATGTCGCGGTCGAGCCCGGCGCGGGTCATCTCCTCGCGCACGATCGCGTCGGCCTGGCGCAGGATGTCGAGCCGCTCGCGGGTGACCTCGCCGATGATCCGGATGCCCAGGCCGGGGCCCGGGAACGGCTGGCGGTGCACGATCTCGGCGGGCAGGCCCAGCTGCTCGCCGACCAGGCGCACCTCGTCCTTGAAGAGCGTGCGCAGCGGCTCGACGAGCTCGAACTCGAGGTCCTCGGGCAGGCCGCCCACGTTGTGGTGGCTCTTGATGTTGGAGGTGCCGGCGCCGCCGCCCGACTCCACCACGTCGGGGTAGAGGGTGCCCTGCACCAGGAACGCGACCTTGTCGCCGCCCTCGCCGGTCACGGCGTCGGGCATCTTGTCGGCCAGCACCTCGGCCTCGGCGGCCTCGAAGGTGCGGATGAACTCGCGGCCGATGATCTTGCGCTTCTCCTCGGGGTCCGAGACGCCGGCGAGGGCGTCGAGGAACTGCTTCTCGGCGTCGACGACGCGCAGGTCGACCCCGGTGGCGGCCACGAAGTCCCGCTCGACCTGCTCGGTCTCTCCCGAGCGCATCAGCCCGTGGTCGACGTACACGCAGGTGAGCCGGTCGCCGATGGCGCGCTGCACGATCGCGGCGGCCACGGCCGAGTCGACGCCGCCGGACAGGCCGCAGATCGCCTGGCCGCGCTCGCCGATCTGGGCACGGATCGACTCGATCTGCTCCTCGACGATGTTGACCATCGTCCAGGTCTGGCGGCAGCCGGCGATGTCGACGAGGAAGTGCTCGAGGACCTGCTGGCCGTGCTCGGTGTGCAGCACCTCGGGGTGCCACTGCACGCCGGCCAGGCCACGGTCGACCTGCTCGAACGCCGCGACCGGGGTCTTGGTGGTCTCGGCGAGCACCGAGAAGCCCTCGGGGGCCGCGGTGACCGCGTCGCCGTGCGACATCCACACGGTGTGCGACGACGGCACGTCGGCCAGCAGGGTGCCCGCCTCGCCGACGGTGACCGGGGTCCGGCCGTACTCGCGCGAGCCGGTGCGCGCCACGGTGCCGCCCAGGCCGGCCGCCATCAGCTGGAAGCCGTAGCACATGCCGAAGACCGGGGTGCCCGACGTGAAGATCGTGGGGTCGATGCCCGGCGCGCCCTCGGCGTAGACCGAGCTCGGGCCGCCGGAGAGGATGATCGCCTTCGGCTTGCGGGCCAGCATCTCCTCGACCGGCAGGTGGTGCGGCACGATCTCGGAGTAGACCCGTGCCTCGCGCACCCGTCGGGCGATCAGTTGCGCGTACTGCGCCCCGAAGTCGACGACCAGCACGAGGTCGTGGTCGGGGATGCCGGGGGTCACGTCGCTCATGGGGCCAGCCTATCGGCGTACCGGCCCGGGCCTCGGGTCGCCACCTGCCCCGGACGTGTCAGGCCGGGGACTCCTGCGGCGCCCAGAAATAGCACCAGGGCCCGGCCGGGGAGGGAGGATGGCCGGGCCCTGATCGTCCACGCCTCTGTTGGACAGCAGCTTGGACAAACGACCCGACCTTTGGGAGGGAGCATGACTGCCGGGTCTGACCTTCACAACGAGGTCGATCTCAGGGGGTTACGTGGGTGACGGGCTTTCCCGCACCTTTTTTTCGTGGGCTAGACATCCAGCCTCAGCTGACTCCCACGATGGGCAGCCGCAGGGCGCCGGGAGCGCCCTCCGGGACCACCGGGTGCAGCGGCGCGACGGGGTCGACGCGGCGGTAGTCGGCGCCCAGCCCGGGACGCCGGTCGGCCTCGCCCTTGTTGGGCCACAGGGCCATCGCGCGCTCGGCCTGCGCGGTGATCGTCAGCGACGGGTTGACCCCCAGGTTGGCGGTGATCGCGGCGCCGTCCATCACGTGCAGGCCGGGGTGGCCGTAGACGCGCTGGTAGGGGTCGATCACGCCGCTCTCGGGCGAGTCGCCGATCGCGCAGCCACCGATGAAGTGGGCGGTCAGCGGCATGTTGAAGGGCTCGCCGATGTTGCCGCCGGCCGTGCCGCCCAGCACCCCGGCGATGCGGCGCACCGCGTCGTTGGCCGCCGGGATCCACGTCGGGTTGGGCGCGCCGTGGCCCTGGCGCGAGGTCATCCGCCAGTGCCCGGTGAGCCTGTTGCGCTTGCCGTAGGTGGTGATCGAGTTGTCGAGGCTCTGCATCACCAGCGCGATCACGGTCCGCTCCGACCAGTGCTTGAGGTCGTAGAGGTTGGCGATCTCGCGGCGCTGGGTCCACATCTCCTTCAACCACGCGCGCCAGCGCGGCCCGTCGCCGTCGCCGTCGGTGAGCACGGTCTGCATCATCGCCATCGCGTTGAAGCCCTTGCCGTAGCGCACCGGCTCGACGTGGGTGTCGGCGTCGGGGTGGAAGCTCGACGTGATCGCGACGCCGTAGGAGTAGTCGGTGGTGTCCGACTTGGGTGCGATGGCGCCCAGGATCGACTCGGAGTTGGTGCGCGAGAGGTAGCCGAGCCGGTCGGAGACGCGCGGCAGGTGGCCCTCGTCCTTCATCCGGTGCAGCAGCTTCTGGGTGCCGAGGGAGGCCGCGGCCATCACCACGTGCTCGGCGGTGAGGGTGCGGGTGGTGCGCGCGGTGGCGCGCTTGGCCTTGGTGTACTTGATGGTCACGTCGTACCCGCCGCCCTCGCGGGGGCGGATGCGGGTCACGGTGCTCAGCGGCATGACCCGCGCGCCCTGCTTCTCGGCGAGGTAGAGGTAGTTCTTGACCAGGGTGTTCTTGGCGTTGTGCCGGCAGCCCGACATGCACTCGCCGCAGTTGAGGCAGGCGTTGCGCGCGGGGCCCGCGCCGCCGAAGAAGGGGTCCTCGGCCTGCTCGCCGGGCTGCTGGCCCGGGCCGCCGAAGAAGACGCCCACCGGGGTGGGGTGGAAGGAGTCGGCCACGCCCATGTCGCCGGCGACCTTCTCCATCACGTCGTCGGCCGGGGTGCGCACCGGGTTCTCGACCACGCCGAGCATCCGCTTGGCCTGGTCGTAGTAGGGCGCCAGCTCGGACTTCCAGTCGGTGATGTGGCTCCACTGCGGGTCGTTGTAGAAGGCCGGCAGCGGCTCGTAGAGCGTGTTGGCGTAGACCAGCGAGCCGCCGCCGACGCCCGCCCCGGCCACGATCATCGTGTCGCGGACCGCGTCGATGCGCTGGATGCCGTAGCAGCCCAGGGCGGGCGCCCACAGGTAGCGGGTGAGGTCGAAGGTGCCCGAGGCGAAGTCGTCGTCCTCGAAGCGGGCGCCCGCCTCGACCACGCCCACGCGGTAGCCCTTCTCGGTCAGCCTCAGCGCACTCACCGAGCCGCCGAACCCGGAGCCGATCACCAGGACGTCGTAGTCGTGCTCGCTCATGTCAGGGCCTTCCCAGCTTCTTCATCACACGCAGCTGGGCGGTCATCACCCGTGCGTAGGTCTCGTCGGACATGCCCAGCATCGGGGCGATGCGGATCAGCCGCTGCGTGGCGACCGACTGGGTCTCGGTGTAGCGGTGGATGCCCTCGCTCCCCTGGCGCCGCCCCATCCCCGACTGGCGCATCCCGCCCATCGGCGAGTCGATGGAGGCGAAGGTGGCCGCGAAGGCCTCGTTGACGTTGACGGTGCCGCAGGCGATCTCGCGCGCGATCGCCCGGGCCCGGGCGCCGTCACGGCTGTAGACCGAGCCGTTGAGGCCGTACTCCCCCGCGTTGGCCCGCGCCACCGCGTCGGCCTCGTCGTGGAAGCGGTAGAGCGAGACCACGGGCCCGAAGGTCTCCTGGCCGAAGCAGGTCATCTCGGGAGTGACGCCCTCGAGGATCGTCGGCTCGAAGACGTAGGGGCCCAGGTCGGGCCGGGCGCGCCCGCCGGTGAGCACCCGCGCGCCCTTGGCGACGGCGTCCTCGACCTGGCTGGTCACGGTGTCGAGCTGCGCCTGGCTGACCAGCGAGCCCATGTCGTTGCCCCACTGGAGGCTCGCGCCCAGGGTCATCGCCTGGGTGCGTGCCACGAAGCGCTCGACGAAGCGGTCGTAGACCTGGTCGGCGACGAAGAGCCGCTCGGCGGAGACGCAGAGCTGGCCGGCGTTGGAGAACGAGGCACGCACCGCGCCCTCGGCGGCCTTCTCGACGTCGGCGTCGCGCAGCACCAGCATCGGGTTCTTGCCACCCAGCTCGAGGGAGCAGCCGATCAGCCGCTCGGCGCAGCCGGCAGCGACCCGGCGGCCGGTGGCGGTGGAGCCGGTGAAGCAGATGTAGTCGGCCTGGCCGATCACCTGGGGGCCGACGTCGGAGCCGGGGCCGGCCACGACCTGCCACAGGTCCTTCGGGAAGCCGGCCTCCTCGAGCAGCTGCGCACCCAGCAGCGCTGAGAGCATGGTCTGGGCGTCGGGCTTGGCCACCACGGCGTTGCCGGCCATCAGCGCGGGCAGCCCGTCGCACAGTGCCATCGTGAAGGGGTAGTTCCAGGGCGAGATGATGCCCACGACGCCCTTGGGCACGCGGTTGACCTCGACCCGGGTCAGGCCGGGCACCACGCCGAGGCGACGCCGGGGGTCGAGGTGCTGGTGCGCGGTGCGGGCGTAGTAGCGCGCGGTGAGCGCGATGTGGATCGGCTCGTCGAAGGCGTGCTGACGAGCCTTGCCCGACTCCCAGACGATGAGGTCGAGGATCTCCTCCTGGCGGTCGATCACCAGGTCGTGCAGCCGCATCATGATGGCCGAGCGGTGCTCGAGGCTGGTGCGCGCCCACGCGGCCTGGGCGCGCCGCGCCCGGGTGAAGGCCTCCTGCACGTCCTGCTCGCCCGACTGCGGCACGTGCGCCAGCGGCGCCCCGTTGATCGGGGTGCGCACCTCGGCGGTGCGCCCGGTGCTGCTGCGCACGCGCCGGGTCAGCGAGGCGACGTACTCCGGCTCGAGGGCGTACGACGCGGTCGGGTCGTGCTCGGGGTCGTGCGGCCCGTCGAGCGACGGGGCACCGGGCCGGTCGGGCTGCTGGGCGTTCATGTACCGAGAGTATGTGACCGCGGTCTCGCTCACTACCGATTGGTAGCGAGTGTGCTCTTTTACACAGCAAAAGAAAGTGTCAAGCGCCCCGGGACCACAGGTCCCGGGGCGCTCGATGACGCCGGAGCACTCGCCCAGAGGCTGCTCAGATGGCGAGGTCGATCTTCTCGTCGACGCCGCCACCACGGAGGGTGAGGGTGAACTTCTTGAAGCCGCTGCTCTTGACCTGCGTGCGGAAGCTGCTCTTCACACCGAGCTTGAGCACCTTGGTCTGACCCGCTACCAGCTTGATCTTGCCGTAGCCGATCTGCTTGCCCTTGGCGATGCCGCCCGACTCGGAGCCCAGCGAGATCGCCTTGCCGGTCAGGGTGCAGGGGGCCGCCCCGCACGAGACGGTGACCTTGATCTTGCTGCCCGCCGCGTTGTGCTGGGCACCGGCGGCACTGATGCTCGGCGTGGCCGGCTCGCCGCCGGCGATGGCGGTGATGGTGTTCGAGCCGCTGGCCGACCTGGTGCCGGAGGTCACGACCGCGGTGCTGGTGATCTGCTTGCTGCCGCGCTCGCCGCCCAGCGAGGACTCCAGGCACACCGCGCTGACCTCGGCCCGGGCCTTGTCGCCGCTGTCGTTGAAGAACTGGTGCGACCGGGTCTCGTAGCGCGGGTCGAAGCCGACCTGGAGCAGGCCGGGCTCGGTGGCGCTGAAACCGCCGGCCACGGCGTACGTCGACGGCCCGCAGCTGGTCTCGACGGAGCCGGAGGCGCCGTCCTCGATCATCCGGGCGACGGGGTCGACCGAGCGCAGGCCCAGCTGCGCGCTGTGCCCGTGGGCGGGAGCCGTGGCCAGGTCGAGGCACGCGACCGAGACCTTCAACCTGCTGTCCTCCTCGAGCTCCTCGGCGGTGAAGGACCACCCGGCGCCCTGGGGTGCCGAGGAGGTCATCAGGCCCGACCCGGCGGTGAACTCGAACGAGGGCGCGATCGCGATCTGTCCGCTGGCGCAGGAGCCGCTGGTCGCGGCGATGACGCCGTCGCCGTCGGCGCCCGTCGCGGTGCCGGTCGTGTACGTGACTCCGCCGACCAGTGCGTGGGTGTGGCTGGAGCCGGTGGTCTGCGTGGCCAGGCAGCTCACCCGCAGCTTGCCGGTGGCACGGGCCCCGTCGTTGACGACGCTCGCCACCCAGCCCGAGCGTCCGTCGACGGTGGCGGCGCGGCTCTCGGTGGTGAAGACGTCGGTGGCGCTCGAGGCGTGCACGCTGTCGAGCTGCAGGCTGCCGTCGGTGACGACGTGCCCGGCCGGGCAGGCCAGCGAGGCGGTCGTCGCCTTGCCGGCGGGCAGCTCGACGAACTTCTCCTCCTTCACGTAGACCAGCCGGTGCCCGGAGTCGCTGGGCGCCGGGGCGGTGAAGGCGTCGACGGTGGCGGTGACGGTGCGCGGCGCGGCCGTCGCGCCGGCGGCCAGGTCGCCGAGGGTGCAGGTGAGCGTGGCGCCCGTGGCGCTGCACCCCGGCGCGCTGGTGAGCGTGAGGCCGTCGGGGACGGTGTGGGTGATGACGGGAGCGGTGGCCACCGAGCCGCCGGTGTTCTTGACCGAGAGCGTGTAGACCACGCTGTCGCCGCCGGCGGCCGTGGTCTTGTCGGCGGTGATGCTCAGCTCGAGCCGGGGCGCCGGTGCGGCCGAGGCGGGCGCGAGGAGCAGTGGCAGGCCCGCGAGGCCCAGGGTCGTGGTCACGGCCACGGTGGTGGCCAGATTTCGTGTGCGCTTCAGGCGCATGGTGGAGTCCTCCCCCTCATGCGGCGAAAACCCCTCCCCGCCGCGTCGATGTGGGTCCCACTCTCGGCCCGCGCATGCGCCGCATCGACGACTCGGGACCGGCCCTGGGGTCGACCTGGCCCGAGTGGGCCATGCTCCCTGGGGTTGCCGGTCGCACCGGTCTCGACCAGGTGTCCAGACGTCCGAGCCCCGCCCGCGGGGAGGGACCGGACCCTCCCCGCACAGGCTAGCCCGCCGGCGGCGGGGTGTAGATGGACTTGACCTCGGTGTACTGCGCCATCCCCTCGGGCCCGAACTCGCGGCCCACCCCGGAGGCCTTGAAGCCGCCGAAGGGCGCGGCGAAGTCCATCGTGTAGGTGTTGACCCCGTAGGTGCCGGTGCGCACCTGGCGGGCCACGTCGATCCCGGCCGCCAGGTCGGCGGTCCACACGGTCCCCGCGAGGCCGTAGTCGGAGTCGTTGGCGATCCGCACCGCCTCCTCGACGCCGTCGTAGGCGATCACCGAGACGACGGGCCCGAAGATCTCCTCCTGGGCGATGCGCATCCGGTTGTCGACGTCGGCGAAGACCGTCGGGCGCACGTACCAGCCGCGGTCGAGGCCCTCGGGCATCCCCGTGCCGCCGGTGACCAGGCGGGCCCCCTCGCCCCGGCCGACCTCGATGTACGACGTCACCCGCTCCTGCTGCCGGCGCGCCACCATCGGGCCGACCTCGGTGGCGGGGTCGGCCGGGTCGCCGACCGGCATCGATGCGGCGGTCTGCGCCAGGGCGTCGACCACCTCGGCGTAGCGCCCGCGCGGGGCCAGCACCCGGGTCTGGGCCACGCAGGCCTGCCCGGAGTTCATGAAGGAGGTGAAGCGCAGGCCCTCCATGGTGGCGGTGAGGTCGGCGTCATCGAGCACGATGGCCGCCGACTTGCCGCCCAGCTCGAGGGAGCAGCGCTTGAGCTGCTCGCCGCACACCGCGCCGATGGTGCGACCGGCGGCGGTGGAGCCGGTGAAGGCCACCTTGTCGATGCCCGCGTGGGCGACGAGGTGGGCGCCGGCCTCGCGGCCGCCGGCCACGATGTTCACCACGCCGGGCGGTACGCCCGCCTCGTCCAGCAGCTCGGCCAGCAGGTAGGCGTCGAGTGGCGACTCCGGGGCGGGCTTGGCGACCACCGTGCACCCCGCCAGCAGGGCCGGGACCACCTTGGAGACCAGCGTGAACTGCGGGACGTTCCACGGAGCGATCGCCGCCACCACCCCGACCGGCTCGTGGCGCACCAGCACGTCGGAGCCGAGCACGCCCGGTCGGGCGGCCTCCCACGCGAAGTCGCGCGCGATCGCGATGAACGCCTCGATCTGCATCCAGGGGGCCGGCGACTGCGCCAGGTTGGCGAACGATGTGGGCGAGCCCATCTCGATGGTGATCAGCTCGGCCATGTCGCCCAGCCGGGCGGCGTACAGGCCCGAGAGGCGTTGGACGACCTCGACCCGCTCCGCCGGGGACGTGCGCGGCCAGGGCCCCTCGTCGAAGGCCCGGCGCGCGGCCGCCACGGCGGCGTCGATGTCGGCGGGACGACCCTCGGGCACCCGCGCCACGACCTGCTCGGTGTGCGGCGAGACGACCTCGATGACGTCGCCCGTGGCGGGTCGGGTCCACCGCCCGTCGATGTAGAAGGAGTCGCGGTCGAGCGCGTCGACGCCGATCGGTCGGTGGTCCTGGGTCTGGGTCATCCGGGGCTCCTGGGCTGCTGGACTGCTGGACTGGTGGCTCGGGGTGGGGTGGGGTGAGCTGGGTGTGGGGCGGTGGGTGGGCGCCGCTCAGGGCGCGAGGTCGAACCAGTCGGCGAAGCCGCTGCGGTCGTGGCGCCCGATCGCGCCGTGCTCGAAGAGGCCCCAGCCCTCGCTGGTGCGGCCCTCCTCGTGGCAGGTGCTGCGCCCGACGTAGTCGACGACGCCGAACATGGCCCTGCCGGCGTTCTCGGGGGTGGTGACGTCGTAGCTGAGCCGCTCGACGAAGCCCGCTCCCTTCCAGAGCCCGTGGCTCCAGTCGCTGTCGCCGCCGTACCCGCCGCCGAGGTGCAGCGGGGTGGGCAGCCTGGCCTCGACCTCGAGCAGCACCTCGACCCCGTCGGGGCGGGTGCAGCGGATCGTGGCGCCGGTGGCGGTGCGAGTGCCCGACGCGTAGCGCACCTGCACCAGCGGCCAGCCGAGCTGCTCGACGCGTCCGTCGGCGAAGATCCGGCTGCAGTCGTTGAAGGTGCGGTGCCCCTCGGGCGTCTCCTGCATCAGCAGCACGATCGAGAAGTCGTCGAAGCGCATCGGCACGTAGGTCCACCACATCCCGTCGAAGGGCGGGTCGGCCGGCCGCCCCGCCGGCTCGGGCTCGCCCACGGGGCGGATGCCCCACGACCGGTCGCGGGTGCCGAGCCAGGTGTCGGGAGAGACGGTGATCTCCTCGCCGTCGACGAGCATCGTGCCCTCCCACGAGCCCACCTGGGCGAAGCGCTGCGCGTCGAGGGTGACGCGGCTGCCCGAGCGCATCACGTGGGGCTGCTCCTGCACGGCGTCGAAGGAGCCCGTCCAGTGCAGGTCGAGCGCCAGCCCCTCGGTCTCCTCGAGCACCACCCGCAGGCGGCGCAGCGGCTCGGGCACCTCGATGCGGAAGGGACCGACGTGCATGTCGAGGCGGTCGTCGTCGACGGGGTCCCCGAGGTGCAGCGCGGTCTGGACGTCGCCGCGGCGCCACAGCACGAACGCGTCCTTGGTGCCGAGGTTGGGGTAGTAGCCCAGCCCCATGATCAGCAGGCGCTCGCCGCTGCGGTCGTGGGCGTTGAAGTAGCTGCGGTCGTAGAAGTTGCGGTCGCTGGTGGCGGCCCACCCCACGGGCAGCGGGGCCTGGTGCAGCGCGAACTCGTCCAGCGGTCCGACCATCTCAGGCACCCACCCTCTCCAGCGTGTCGAGCAGCAGGGGCAGGTTGTGCATCAACGACTCGATGTCGTCGGGCTCGGCGATCTCGCCGAAGTGCAGCTGCCGGAAGCCGGTGCGCATGAAGACGATGCACCACTGCAGGCCGCTGTGGACGTGGTACCAGTCGAGGTCCCCCAGCCGGACGCCGCTGGCGCGCTCGTACGTCGCCAGGACGTCGTCCTCTCGCAGGAAGCCCGGCATGCCCGGCAGGCCGAGCACCTCCACGATCGACTGGAAGACCTGGTGGGCGGTGACCAGCCAGCTGAGGTCGAGCTCGCGCGGGCCGAGCGTGGCCATCTCCCAGTCCAGCACGCCGGCGGGCTCGAAGCCGTCGTAGAGGATGTTGCCGATGCGGGCGTCGCCCCAGCACAGCACCGTGCCGGTGGTCGTCGCGGGCTCGTGGGTCTCGAGCCAGGCCAGCGCGCGCTCCGCGGTGGGCGAGGGCCCGACGTCGGCCTTCGCGAACTCGTACCAGGCACGGGTGCGGGCCAGGACGGCCCGCAGGGTGTCGGTGTCGGTGCCAGTGCCGGGGCCGGGGCCGGGGCCGGGGCCGGGGCCGGGATCGAGGAAGTCGAACCGCGACGCGGCGTCGGGCACGGCGTGCAGGGCCGCGACCACCTCGACCGTGCGGTCCTGCAGCCGGCGCTGCTCGTCGGCGGAGGCGTCGAAGAGCCAGTTGTCGCCGAAGGGGTAGGGCAGCACGTCGGGCGGCACCCGGCCCTCGACCCGGTCCATGAGGAAGAAGGGGCTGCCGAGGACCTCGCCGGTGGGCTCGATCCAGCGCACGGCCGGGACCGGCACGTCGGTGAGCTCGGCGACCAGGCGCATCGCCTCGTGCTGGCCCGCCAGGTCGTAGGCGGGGAAGACCGGCACGTCCTGCGGGGTGGGCGCGACGCGGGCGACGTACCCCCGCGTGCGGCGCTGACCGCCCTCGGTCCAGGTGACGTCGAGGACGACCGTCTCGGAGCTCATCCCGTTGGCGTCGACCCCGGAGCCGAGGGCCACGCCGGGGTCGGCACCGGCGGGCAGCCGGGCGGCCAGCCACCGCGCCAGCCTGGCGGCGGAGTCGCTCGCGTCGCGGCTGGACCGCTGCAGGGTCAGGTCGGCATCGGGTGCGACAGGCTGGCTCACGGGACTCCCCCGGTGTGACGTGGGTCATGCACGAGTTGACACGCGTCAGCGTGGTGGAACGTGTTCTCGTTTGTCAACGGCCCGCCGGCCCCGCCGCGGTTCCCCGATTTGGGCGACGCCCCCGCCTGGCCATCGGCCTAGCGTCCTGCTCGTGGTCGCCAGGGGGCCACACGACCATTCACATCACTTCGGGAGACAACGATGCGCAAGTCCGTACAGCTGCTCGCAGCAGCGACCACCATGGCCGGCCTGACCCTGTCGGCCATGCCGGCACAGGCCGACAGCACCATCGTCAAGATCAAGAAGCGGGCCCACCTCTCCGACTCCTCCAAGATCGCCTACGTCAAGGCCACCGTGACCTGCTCGGAGGACACCACCAGCGCCCGGCTGACCGCCACGCTGACCCAGGTGACCGTCGGCGGGACGCAGACCCAGACGGCCCAGGTCAGCCACTTCAACGCCTTCGAGTGCGACGGCGAGGAGGAGACGGTCTGGATCGCGATGCGCCGCCCGACCGGTGGCTTCAAGTGGGAGGCCGGCAAGGCTCGGGTCACCGACTTCGTGTTCGAGACCGCGGACCCGTCGGGCCACTACTCCGACGTCGCCAAGGGCCGTACCGTCCGTCTGCGCTGATGCACCTGATCCACTCCGCCCGCGCGCACCTGGCACGGTGCGTGGAGGACGACGTCGCGTCGGGCTTGCTCGTCGTGACGTGCCTGGTGACCGGCGCGACCATCAGCGCGGGGTTGCTCGTGCAGCTGGTGGCCTAGGCCCCCGCCCAACGGCCTCCAGGGCAATGGACCGCCCCCGGTGACGAGCTCACCGGGGGCGGTTCAACGCGCGCCCGCGACCGCCTCGGCCAGCCCGCGCGCCGCCAGCCGGTCGGCCCGCTCGTTGCCCTCGTCGCCGGCGTGACCCTTGACCCAGTGCCAGTGCACGTCGTGGCGCTCGCAGGCCGCGTGCAGCTGCTGCCACAGGTCGACGTTCTTGACCGGCTGCTTGGCCGAGGTGCGCCAACCGTTGCGCATCCAGCCCTCCACCCAGGTGGTGATCCCCGAGCGCACGTAGGTGCTGTCGGTGTAGAGCTCGACGCGCACCGGTCGCTTGAGGGCCGTCAACGCCATGATCGGCGCCGTCAGCTCCATCCGGTTGTTGGTCGTGGAGCCGGCCTCGCCCCCGCAGAGCTCGAGCTCGTGGGAGCCCTGGCGCAGCAGGGCGCCCCACCCGCCGGGCCCGGGGTTGGGCACGCACGCCCCGTCGGTGTGGATGACCACGACATCGGGCACGTCCTCGCTCACGCGCGGCATCCTCCCAGAGGGAGCCGGCTACTGCGCAGGTGACACCGAGGGCACGTGGGTGACCTGGTCCCAGGTGAAGGTGTACGCCGCACCGCCGGCCGGCACGTCCAGCACCAGGTTGTCTCCCCCGGCGGCCCCGCCGGCGCCGTAGTTCTCGTCCCACGAGTCGTCGACGGCGACCTTCCACTCGTAGCTGCCCTCGGGCAGCGTGAAGGTCGCGTGCCAGCGGCCGTCGGTCGCGTCGAAGGCCAGGTGGGTGGCCGCGCAGTCGGGCTGCCAGTCGGCCGGGCAGCCGAGCTCGTCCTGCAGGCTGCCGGCGAGCGTGACGCTGTCGCGGGCCGGCTGCGGGGCGGCGGTGCGCACCGTGACCTCGTCGCTGGTCACCGGCTCGGCGCCCGGCTCGAGCAGGACCGCGCGGTAGGTGACCTCGGTGCCGAGCTCGAGCCCCTCGATGTCGTCGGTGGCCCGGTAGGCCGGCGAGGACGTGTCGGTGCCGAGCACCTCCCAGGCCCCGTCGGGCCCGACCCGGCGCTCGAAGCGCACCGACTGGGTGGGCCGCTCGGGCTGGACCTCGGCGCTGACGGTGACCGGGTCGATGCTGCTGACCGTGCCGTCGGAGCCGGAGGTGCTCAGCGTGATGGCCGGGGCGGCGACCTGGGTGCCGCGCGCCTTCGCCAGCCGGGCGTGGCCGGCGTTGTCGAGGACGGCGGCGCGGTAGTGCACCGGGGTGCCGGTCGCCAGCACGCTGGTGTCGTGGAAGACCCGGTAGGGCGCCGAGTCGTCGGTGCCGACGCTCTGCCAGGCGCCGTCCCCGACCCGGGCCTGGAAGGTCACCTCGGCGAAGGAACGGCCGGCCACCCGTGCGCCCACCAGCATCCGGCCGCGATCGACGGCGCTGGGCCGCGGGGTGCGCAGCGTGATCGACGGGGCCCGGCGCGAGGCCGCCAGCCGCTCGCTGGCGGCGTACACCACGGTGGACAGGGCGGGCACCCGCACGCGCACCTCGCCGGAGCCGTTGGTGCGCACCCGCTGCTCCCCCGGGCCGTAGACCTTGCGGAAGGCGCCCTTGCGGACCCAGGTGGAGACCTTCGCCGAGCGTGCGGTGCTCGCGTTGTTGAGCAGCACGACGTACTCGCGCTGCTGGTCGCGGTCGAGGCGCGAGAAGGCGGCGACGCCGGGCCCGTCCTGGCCCAGCCGCACCTGGTGGGCGCCGTCGCGCAGCGCCGGGTGGCGCTCGGTGAGCCGGTCGAGGCGGGCGATGCGGCGGTAGAGCGGGTGCGTCGGGTCGAGGCTGTCGGTGGCCGGGGTCTTCGCGTCGGTGCCGAGCTGGGTGTCGTCGGCGTACTCCGGCACCTGGCTGGCGAACATCGTCTGGCGGGCCAGCTGGTCGCCGCCGGTGCCGGTGAAGCCCTGCTCGTCGCCGTAGTAGACGACCGGGTTGCCGCGCGAGAAGAACATCAGCTCGTGGCCCAGGCGGTCGCGGCGCAGCAGCTCGGCCTCGTCGGCCCCGGGGTTGTCGGCGCCGACGAAGTGCCCGAAGCGGCCCATGTCGTGGTTGCCGAGGAAGGTGGGCAGCGCGTAGGCGTTGGAGTCGGCGTCGGTGTAGAAGTCGTCGTCGACGAAGAACCGGGCCAGGTCGGCGGCGCTGGTGCCGCGCGAGGCGAAGTCGCGCGCGGCCCACTGGAAGGGGAAGTCGAGCACCGACTGCATGCCGGCGCGGGTCGTGTAGCCGGAGGTGAAGGCCTTGGCGGCGGCGTCGGCGCCGTCGAGCGCGACCTCGCCGAACATGAAGAAGTCGGGCTTGCCGTGGCTGCGGGCGTAGTCGAGCAGGCCGGGCCCGAACGCCTGCCAGAACGGGTCGTCGACGTGCTTCATCGTGTCGATGCGGAACCCGTCGATGCCGAGCTCGTCGACCCAGGTGCGGTAGATGTCGATCATCCCCTCCCGCACGGTGGGGTGCTCGGTGAAGAGGTCGTCGAGGCCGAAGAAGTCGCCGTACTGGCTGTCCTCGCCGGTGAAGGTGGTGTTGCCGCGGTTGTGGTAGAGCGTCGGGTCGTTGAGCCAGGCCGGGACCTTGAGGTCCTCCTCGCCCTCCTCGAGCACCGGGGTGTAGGGGAACGAGGTCTGGGCGTCGAGCTCGGGGAAGTCGTCGCCGCCGGCGTGGTCGCGGTCGTCGAAGGGCTCGCCGTCGGCGGTGCGGTAGGGCTCGACGTCCTTGGGCACGTACGCCGTGCGCGCACCCTCCTCGTAGCCGATGACGTCGGCGGTGTGGTTGGTGATGATGTCGAAGAAGACCTTCATGCCCCGCTCGTGGGCGGCGTCGACCAGGTCGGCCAGGTCGGCGTTGGTGCCCAGGTGGGGGTCGATGCGCGTGAAGTCGGTGATCCAGTAGCCGTGGTAGCCCGCGGAGGGTCCGTCCTCGAGCTGGACGGCCTTGTTCTCGAAGACCGGGGTCAGCCAGATGGCGTCGGTGCCCAGGCCCTCGATGTAGTCGAGCTGCTCGCGCAGGCCGACCAGGTCGCCGCCGTTGAAGAAGCCCTTGGCGGTGGGGTCGAAGCCGTGCTCGAGACGACCGCCCTCGATGCCGCCGGTGTCGTTGGCGCTCTCGCCGTTGGCGAACCGGTCGGCCATCACGAAGTAGAAGCTGTGGTCGGTCAGGCCGGTGCGCAGCGCCGGGCGGGCCACGTCGGTGGCCCGGTCGGGCCGGTCGGCGCGGACCGCCGGAGCGGTCGCAGCGCCGGCGACGGCCGGGGCGGCGGTGCTCGGCAGCGAGGCGCCGGCGGTGAGCAGGCCCAGCGCGAGCGCGCTGGTCAGGGCGGGGATCAAGCGGGTCACGGACGCCTCCCGAGAGTGATGAAGGTCACAGAGCCTGCTCACTCTAGCCCCTGGCCGCCGGTGGGCGTCAGACCCGCACGCGGTCCCCCAGGTCGTCGCGGTGCTCGTGGTGCATCCGGTGCCGCTCGCGGGTCGTGGTCACCTGCTCGGGCTGGATCTCGGCGATGGCCAGGCCCTCCTCCTCGCCGAGCCGGGCCAGCGGGTGGCCCTCGGGGTCGTAGACGGCCGAGCCGCCGATGAAGGAGCTGGCCCCGCAGCTGCCAGTGAGCCCGGAGAGGACGACGTAGAACCCGTTGTCGAGCGCGCGGGCGGCGTAGTAGAGGTCGCGGCGGTGGGCGCCGCCGGGGAAGTACGCCGCCGAGCACAGGTAGCCGAGCGCGCCGGCGTCGCTGGCGGCCCGGGCGTGCTCGGGGAAGCAGCCGTCGTAGCAGGTGGACAGGCCCAGCTCGACGCCGTCGACGACGACGGAGGCGCCATGGTCGCCGGCCTCGAACCACTCCCGCTCGGGCTGGTCGACGTGCTGCTTGTCGTAGGGCAGGTGGGCAGCGACCCCGTCGCCGGCCGCCCCGTCGGGCCGCACCACGAGGGTCGACAGGGTGCGCCGGGAGCCGCGGTCGAGCGCGGTGCCGACGACCACCGTCACACCGGTGCGCAGCACCTGCTCGCGCACCGGGTCGAGCCGGGGGCCGGTGAGGTCGGCGGGCCCGGGCAGGCTGCCGGCGAAGACGGCGGCGTCGTAGCCGGTCAGGAACGCCTCGGGCAGCACCAGCACCCGCACCCCCTGGTCGCCGGCCAGCGCGGCCAGGCGCGCGGTGGTGCGCAGGTTGGCGTCGAGGTCGCCCGGCACGGCCGCCGCCTGGCCGGCGGCGACGCGCAGCGCGGTGGTCGCGATGCTCACGGTGTGCTCACGGTGTGATCACCACACAGGCCTACTCGACGACGACCTCGACGCGCTGGAACTCCTTGCAGTCGGTGTAGCCGGTGGTGGCCATCGACCGACGCAGCGCGCCGATGAGGTTCATGGTGCCGTCGGCGACCCGGGAGGGGCCGAAGAGGATCTCCTCGAAGGTGCCGACGGTCTCGAACTGCACCCGCTGGCCGCGGGGCAGCTCGGCGTGGTGCGCCTCGGTGCCCCAGTGGAAGCCGCGCCCCGGGGCGTCGCTGGCGCGGGCGAAGGGCGAGCCGACCATCACGGCGTCGGCCCCGCAGGCGATCGCCTTGGCGATGTCGCCGGACCGGCCGATCGAGCCGTCGGCGATGACGTGGACGTAGCGCCCGCCCGACTCGTCGAGGTAGTCGCGGCGCGCGGCCGCGACGTCGGCGACCGCGGAGGCCATCGGCACCGCGACGCCCAGCACGGTGCGGGTGGTGTGGGCCGCGCCGCCGCCGAAGCCGACGAGGACGCCGGCGGCGCCGGTGCGCATCAGGTGCAGGGCGGCCTGGTGGGTCGCGCAGCCACCGACGATGACGGGCACGTCGAGCTCGTAGATGAACTCCTTGAGGTTCAGCGGCTCGGCCTGGCTGGAGACGTGCTCGGCCGAGACGGTGGTGCCGCGGATGACGAACATGTCGACCCCGGCGTCGACGACGGTCTTGGCGAACTCCTTGGTGCGCTGCGGCGAGAGCGACCCGGCGACGGTCACGCCGGACTCGCGGACCTCGCGCAGGCGCTGGGTGATCAGCTCGGCCTTGACCGGCTCGAGGTAGATCTCCTGCATCCGGCGCGTCGCCTCGGTGCCGGTCAGCCCGGCGACCTCCTCGAGCAGCGGCTCGGGGTCCTCGTAGCGGGTCCACAGGCCCTCGAGGTTGAGCACGCCCAGGCCGCCGTGGCGGCCGAAGGCGATCGCGGTGCTCGGCGACATCACCGAGTCCATGGGCGCGGCCATCACCGGAAGGTCGAAGCGGTAGGCGTCGATCTGCCAGTGCGTGCTGACCTCCTCCGGGTCGCGCGTGCGCCGGGAGGGCACGATCGCGACGTCGTCGAAGGAGTAGGCCCGGCGGGCACGCTTGGCGCGGCCGATCTCGATCTCGCTCACGGGGCCAGGCTAACCGCTGGCCCGCGCCGCCGGCTCAGTGGTGGGCGTGCTCGGTGCCGGCGTGGCCCTCGGGCTCGATCTGGAAGGTGGAGTGCTCGATGGCGACGTCGAAGTGCTCGGCCACGCACTCCTGCAGCTCGCGCAGCACCTCGCCCGAGTGTCCCGACTCGAAGCAGGCCCGCTGCATGGTCACGTGGGCGGTCAGCACCGGGAGGTCGGAGGAGACCCGGGTGACGTGCAGGTCGTGCACGTCGACGACGTGGCGCACCTCGAGGATGTGGCGGCGCACGTCGGCCAGGTCGAGCCCCGGCGGCACCGACTCGAGCAGCACCCGGGTGCTGTCGCGCAGCAGCAGCAGGGTGCGCGGCAGGATCAGCAGCGCGATCAGCAGGCCCGCGACGCTGTCGGCGCGCACCCACCCGAACGCGGCGATCAGCACCGCGCTCACGATCACCGCCACCGAGCCCAGCGCGTCGTTGGCGACCTCGAGGTAGGCCGCGCGCATGTTGAGGTTCGAGCGGCGGCCCCCGGTCAGCACCGCCAGCGCGACGAGGTTGGCCACCAGGCCGACCACGCCGAAGACCAGCAGCGACGTCGACGGCACGTCGGCGGGGGTGACCAGGCGGCGTACGCCCTCGACGAGCGCGAAGCCGCCCACCGCCAGCAGCAGCGTGGCCTGGGCCAGGGCGGCGATCACCTCGGCGCGCCGCAGCCCCCAGGTGTGCCGGTCGGTGGCCGGCCGGGTCATCAGCACGCTGGCCACCAGGGCCATGCCCAGCCCGACGGTGTCGGTGAGCATGTGGGCGGTGTCGACCAGCAGCGCCAGGCTGCCGGTGACGACCGCACCGACCGCCTGGGCGACGACGACCACGCCGGTCAGCGCCAGGGCGGTGCCCAGCCGGGCGCGGTTCGCCCCCGCCCCGTGGTCGTGCCCGGCTCCCATGCCCGACTCCTCCCCCGCGATCAGCGCCCGGTGTAGTTGGGCGCCTCGACGGTCATCTGCACGCCGTGCGGGTGGCTCTCGTTGAGCGAGGCCGAGGTGATCCGCACGAACCGGCCCTTCTCCTGCAGCTCGGGCACGGTGCGCGCGCCGACGTAGAACATCGACTGGGTCAGCCCGCCGGTGAGCTGGTGGGAGACCGCGGAGAGCGGGCCGCGGTAGGCGACCTGACCCTCGATGCCCTCGGGCACGATCTGGTCGTCGCTGGTGACCTCGGCCTGGAAGTAGCGGTCCTTGGAGTAGGACTTCTTGCCGCGGCTCGACATCGCGCCGAGCGAGCCCATGCCCCGGTAGGACTTGTACTGCTTGCCGTTGACGAAGACCAGCTCGCCCGGCGACTCCTCGCAGCCGGCCAGCAGCGAGCCGAGCATCACCGCGTCGGCGCCCGCGACGATCGCCTTCGCGATCTCGCCGGAGTACTTCATGCCGCCGTCGGCGATCAGCGGCACGCCGGCCGGCCGGGTGGCCAGCGACGCCTCGTAGACCGCGCTGACCTGGGGCACGCCCACGCCGGTGACGACGCGGGTGGTGCAGATCGAGCCGGGGCCCACCCCGACCTTGACCGCGTCGGCGCCGGCGTCGACGAAGGCCTGGGCGCCCTCGCGGGTCGCGACGTTGCCGCCGATGACCTGCACGTGGCGGGTGGCCGGGTCGCTCTTGAGCCGGGCGACCATGTCGAGCAGCAGCCGCACGTTGCCGTGGGCGGTGTCGGCGACCAGCACGTCGACGCCCGCCTCGACCAGGGTGGTGGCGCGCTGCCAGGCGTCGCCGAAGTAGCCGATCGCGG
The DNA here is from genome assembly GCF_040012395.1 of Nocardioides sp. 31GB23. Lineage (NCBI taxonomy): Bacteria > Bacillati > Actinomycetota > Actinomycetes > Propionibacteriales > Nocardioidaceae > Nocardioides > Nocardioides sp. 31GB23. The sequence goes on from NZ_JBDYKJ010000024.1 coordinate 19,198, forward strand.
CACCGACGAGCAGCCGGCCGTGGGCGTCGTACGACGCGTGGGGGAACTGCTCGCTCTTGACGAAGTCCTTGACGGTGATCAGGCCGGCCAGGCGGCCCTGGTCGTCGACCAGCGGCAGCCGCTCGCGCTTGTGCTTGCGCAGCAGGGCGGTGGCCTCGTCGCGGGAGATGCCGACCGGGCCGGTGATCAGCGGCATCGGGGTCATCACCTCCTCGACCTTGAGCGTCGACCACTCCGCGACCGGGGTGAAGCGCAGGTCGCGGTTGGTGATGATGCCCAGCAGGCACTGGTCGGCGTCGACGACCGGGAGGCCCGAGACGCGGTACTCGCCGCAGAGGCGGTCGAGCTCCTCGAGGGTCGCGTCGGGGCCGATGACCACGGGGTTGGAGATGATGCCCGTCTGGGTCCGCTTGACCAGGTCGACCTGGTAGGCCTGGTCCTCGATCGAGAGGTTGCGGTGCAGCACGCCCATCCCGCCCTCGCGGGCCATCGCGATCGCCATCCGCGACTCGGTCACGGTGTCCATCGCTGCGCTGACCAGCGGCACCTTCAGCGAGATCTCGCGGGTCAGGCGCGAGGTCGTGTCGATGTCGGCCGGCGCCAGGTCGGAGTGACCGGGCAGCAGCAGCACGTCGTCGTAGGTGAGGCCGAGGGCGGCGAACTTCTCCGGGATCTCCACCCGTTCATCGTACGGGCGACGGCGGTGCCCGGCGCTGGCGGAGGGCGCGTCTCGCGTCACACCGGTGCCGAGCCGACCTCCAGCGGCCGCAGGCCCTGCACCGGCACCCGCACGGTCAGCTGGTCGGAGGCCAGCCGGATGCGTCCGTGCATGCCGGCCGCCAGCACCAGCGGCAGCACCGCGCGGTTGTCGGCGGTGGTGCTCAGCGCGACCTCGCGGGCGCCGAGGCTCAGCGCCAGGCGCGACGCGGCGACCAGCAGCCGCGTCCCCACGCCGCGGCGTCGCCAGGCCGGGTCGACCCGCAGCACCAGCGGCAGGCAGCCGTCCTCGAGCTCCTGGCTCGCCGGCTCGCCGGGCAGCCCGAGGCTCGCGCGGCCCACGACCACGTCGGCGACCACCGCCGAGACCACCCGGCCCTCCACGACGTACGACGGCCGCGCACCGTCGCCGAGGCGGCGACCTGCGACCGGGGCGGCCATCGCCGGGTCGGGCCGTCCGCGCCGCAGCACGTCGGTCACCAGCTCGGCGACGGCGACGCCGCGCGCCCGCTCGGTGTCGGTGAAGGGGGTGGCGCGGCGTACCTGCACGAGCACGTCGCCGACCGTCATCTCCAGCAGGTCGCCCCCCGGGCCCTGGTCGGGCTCGGTGTCGAAGAGCGCGGCCACCACCTCGGGGAAGCTCTCGGGCGAGGCCAGCACCTGCCGGGCGGCCTCGACGTAGCGGGTGGGCTGGTCGGTCAGCGCCGCGCCGGTGCACGGGGTGGAGAAGACGTGCCGCCAGCCGGCGGACTCCACCAGCACCGCCACGTCGGCCTCGCCCCAGTCGCCCGGCACGTCGACGACCACCTCGTCGGTGACCTCGTCGACGCCGGGGAAGACCTGCATGGCCCGGATGTCGGCGCCCGCCTCGGCGCAGCGCTGCGCGAGCGCGGCGAGACCTCCCGGGCGGTCCGGCGAGCTGGCCCGCACCTTCCACAGCATGGGTTCCTCCTCCGTGGGCCCGCTCCGACGGCGGGCTGTGGACTACGTTGGCCCACCGACGTTGCGGCGACGTTTCGGTCGTGGGTCGTGCGGTGACGAGCCGTCGAGCGGAGGTGGGCGATGGGCCGGGAGCGCCGCTTCGTGCTGCTGGTCGCCCTGGTGGCGGGTGGGCTGCGGCTGGTCGGGCTGTTCCGGCCGGTGCGCCCCGACGAGGCGGGCTTCACGCTCGTGGCACGCGCGTGGGCGCCGAGCGCCGACAGCGTCTACGGGCCCTACTTCGTCGACCGGCCGCCGTCGCTGGTGGCCACCTACGGCGCCGCGGACTGGCTCGCCGGGCCGCTCACGGTGCGGGTGCTGGGGGCGGCGGCCGTGACGGCGCTGGTGCTGCTGGCCGCGGTGACCGCCCGGCTGGTGGCCGGGCCGTCGGCGGCACGGTGGACCGCGGTGCTGGTGGCGGCGCTGTGCGTGACCCCGCTCATCGACGTGGTCGCCACCAAGGGCGAGCTGCTGGGCCTGCCGCTGGTGATGGGCGGCTGCCTGCTCGCGCTGCTGGCGCTGCGGCGGGCCGAGGGTCGGCGCGCGCTGCTGCTGGCCGGTGCCGCCGGCACGGTGTCGGCGACCGCGCTGGGTCTCAAGCAGAGCCTCGTGGGTGGACTGGTCTTCGGCGGGGTGCTGCTCCTGGTCGCGGCGCTCGGGCGCGAGGTGACGCTGCGCCGGGGCGCGGCCCTCGCCGGCGCGGCGCTCGTGGGGGCGGCGGTGCCGGTGCTGGCCACGCTCGGCTGGGCGGTGGCTGCCGGCGTACGGCTCGAGGCGCTGGGGTACGCCGTGTGGGCCTTCCGCGGCGACGCCTCGGCGGTGCTGGCCGCGCAACCTGCCTCGGCACCCACCGAGCGGGCCGCGCTGCTGGTGGTCGTGGCGGCCGGTGCCGGGATGGTCGCGGTCATCGGCGGCCTGCTGGTGCACGTGCGCGACGAGGTCGGCCGCGACGCACCCGTGACCTGGGCGGTGCTGGCGATGCTGGGCGCCGACACCGCGGCGCTGGTGGCCAGCGGCTCCTACTGGCGCGACTACCTGCTGGTGCTGGTGCCCTCGACGGCGCTGGCCGCGGCCCTGCTGGTGCGGCGACGCTCGAAGCGCGGCGCGGCGATGCGGGCGGTGGTCGCCGCGACGGCGGTCTCGAGCGCGGTCTCGCTGGTGGTGTGGGGTGCGGTGCAGCTGCTCGACCTGCAGGAGCTCGACGAGGCCGACACCGGCGCGGCCCTGGCCGCGGCCGCCGAACCGGGCGACACCCTCACCGTCTTCGGCGGGCGCGCCGACCTGCAGCTGAGCAGCGGGATGGACTCGCCCTACCCCTACCTGTGGAGCCTGCCGATGCGCACCCTCGACCCCGAGCTGGAGCGACTGCAGGAGCTGCTGGCCTCACCGCGGCGACCGACGTGGTTCGTCGAGTGGGTCCACCTCGGCGCCTGGACGCCGGAGGCGGGTGCCGCGCTGCGCGAGGTCCTCGAGGAGCACTACGTCGAGGTGGGCGGTGCCTGCGGGGACCACCGGGTCTACCTGCGCCGCGACGCCGAGCGGCCCGCGCCGCAGCCCCGCTGCCACGGCTGAGCCCCGGCGCCGCGGGACGTCATACGTCTGGCACGAGCGGACGTCCTGCCCGTATGACGTCCTGGGCGGTCACCGGGACGACGACGGCCCGCCCGGGTCTCCCCGGACGGGCCGTCGTGCGGTGCGGCGCGTGCTGCGCCGCGGGGTGGATCAGTGCGTGATCAGTGCCTGATCAGTGACCGTGGCCGTGGCCGTGGCCGCCGGCGGCGGACTCGTCCTCGTCCTCGGGCTTGTCGACGATCAGCGTCTCGGTCGTCAGCAGCATGCCGGCGATCGAGGTGGCGTTGACCAGCGCGGAGCGGGTGACCTTGACCGGGTCCAGGACGCCCTGGGCGACCAGGTCGCCGTACTCCTCGGTGGCGGCGTTGTAGCCGTTGCCGACGCCCATCTCGCGGACCTTGGTGGTCACGACGTAGCCGTTGACGCCACCGTTCTCGGCGATCCAGCGCAGCGGCTCGTCGGCCGACTTGCGCACGATGCGCACGCCGACCGCCTCGTCGCCCTCGAGGCCGAGGTCCTTCTCGAGCACCGAGACGGCGTGGATCAGCGCGGAGCCACCACCGGGGACGATGCCCTCCTCGATCGCGGCGCGCGTCGCGGAGACGGCGTCCTCGATGCGGTGCTTCTTCTCCTTCAGCTCCACCTCGGTGGCGGCGCCGACCTTGATCACGCAGACACCGCCGGCGAGCTTGGCGAGGCGCTCCTGGAGCTTCTCGCGGTCCCAGTCGGAGTCGGTGTTCTCGATCTCGGCCTTGATCTGGTTGACGCGGCCCTCGACGGCGGTGGCGTCGCCGGCACCGTCGACGATGGTCGTGTTGTCCTTGGTGATCACGACGCGACGGGCCTGGCCCAGCACCTCGAGACCGACCTGGTCGAGCTTGAGGCCGACCTCGGGGGCGATGACCTGACCGCCGGTCAGGGTCGCGATGTCCTGCATCATCGCCTTGCGGCGGTCACCGAAGGCCGGGCTCTTGACCGCGACGGCGTTGAACGTGCCGCGGATCTTGTTGACCACCAGGGTCGAGAGCGCCTCGCCCTCGACGTCCTCGGCGAGGATGAAGAGCGGCTTGCCGGCGGCGATGACCTTCTCCAGCAGCGGCAGCAGGTCGGCGATCGCCGAGATCTTGCCCTGGTGCAGGAGGATGTAGGGGTCGTCGAGGACGGCCTCCATGCGCTCCGGGTCGGTCACGAAGTACTGCGACAGGTAGCCCTTGTCGAACTGCATGCCCTCGGTGAAGTCGAGCTCGGTGCCCATCGAGCTGGACTCCTCGACGGTGATGACACCGTCCTTGCCGACCTTGTCGAAGGCCTGCGAGAGCAGGTCGCCGATGACCTTGTCGCGGCTGGAGATGGTGGCCACCGAGGCCATGTCCTCCACCGAGTCGACCTCGCGGGCCGCCTCGAGCAGCGCGTCGCCGACGGCCTTGGCCGCCGCGTCCATGCCGCGCTTGAGACCCATCGGGTTCGCACCCGCGGCCACGGCGCGCAGGCCCTCGTGGACCATCGCCTGGGCCAGCACCGTCGCGGTGGTGGTGCCGTCGCCGGCGATGTCGTTGGTCTTGGTGGCGACCTCCTTGGTGAGCTGGGCACCGAGGTTCTCGAAGGGGTCGTCCAGCTCGATCTCCCGCGCGACGGTCACGCCGTCGTTGGTAATCGTGGGGGCGCCCCACTTCTTGTCGAGGACGACGTAGCGGCCCTTGGGGCCGAGGGTCACCTTGACGGCGTTGGCGAGGGCGTCGACGCCGCGCTCGAGCGCGCGGCGGGCGTTCTCGTCGAACTCCAGGATCTTGGGCATGTGGATGCTCCTAGGTCAGTGGTGTGGGAGATGAAACGGGCCCGGGCGCCATGCGACGCGGGTCGCAGGGCGACCGGTCGGCATGACGCCCGGGCCGGTGGATCAGTTGACGATCGCGAGGACGTCGCGCGCCGAGAGGATCAGCAGCTCCTCGCCGCCGTACTTGACCTCGGTGCCGCCGTACTTGCTGTAGATGACCTTGTCGCCCACGGAGATGTCCATCGGGACGCGCTCGTCGCCGTCCTCGTTGAAGCGGCCCGGGCCCACGGCCACGACCTCGCCCTCCTGGGGCTTCTCCTTGGCCGTGTCGGGGATGACGAGACCCGAGGCGGTGGTCTGCTCCGCCTCGAGCGTCTTCACGACGATGCGGTCCTCGAGGGGCTTGATGTTGATCGACACGTTGGATCGACCTCCACTTTCTTGCACACGTTGGCTGGTGGAAAACGTAAAGGGGTGCTCGCAGGCCCTGGCACGCCGTCGCGGGGGTCGCGCCGACCTGGTGAGCGCTGGCACACTCACGGGGAGAGTGCCAGTCCAAAAACTAGCACTCCCCCTCGAGGAGTGCCAGAGCGGGAGGGCGGTGACAGGATCGCCCGATGGACCTCGACGCCTTCCGGTGGCTGCTCACCGACGACGGCCAGGCGCTCCTGGCCCGCGCCGAGGAGCTCGACCCGGGCGACCCGCTGCGCGCCCAGACGGCCCTGCGCCGCCACGCCGACGCCGAGCACGCGGCCGCCGCGCTGACCCAGGCCGGGCTGCGGCGTCGGGCGGTCGCCAAGTTCGGCGACCTGGCCGCGCGGCTCTACTTCACCCCCGACGGGCTCGAGCAGGCCACCCGCCTGGCCGTCGCCCGCCACCGCGCGGCGCGGCTGCGGGCCTTCGACGCCCTGAGCCTGGTCGACCTCGGCTGCGGCATCGGCGGCGACCTGCTCGCCGCGGCCGAGACCGGCATCGTCAGCGTCGGGGTCGACCTCGACCCGGTGCGGGTCGCTGTCGCCGGCGCCAACCTCGCGGCGCTCGACCTCGACGGCGTCGTCAGCGTCGTCGACGCGACCACGATCGACACCTCCCCCTTCGACGTCGCGTACGCCGACCCCGCGCGCCGCTCGGCGCGCGGTCGCAGCTTCGACGTCGACGACTGGACTCCCCCGTGGTCGTTCGTCGAGTCCCTGCTGGCCCGCGACTCCTGCGTCAAGGTCGCGCCGGGCATCCCCCACGACCTGGTGCCCGAGGGCGTCGAGGCCGAGTGGGTCAGCGACCACGGCGAGGTCAAGGAGGCCGCCCTGTGGTCGGGCCGCCTGGCCACGACCCGCCGTCGCGCCACCGTCATCGGCGACGGCGGGCTGGCCACCCTCACCGACGAGGACGACCCGGGCGCCGGCGTACGACCGGTGGGCCGCTTCCTCTACGAGCCCGACGGGGCGGTGATCCGGGCCGGCCTGGTGACCGCCGTGGCCGCGGCGTGCGACGGCGGGCTGGTCGACGAGCACATCGCCTACGTCACCACCGACGCGGACGACACGGCCACCCCCACCCCGTTCGCCCGCGGCTACGAGGTGCTCGAGGAACTGCCCTACCGCGAGAAGGCGCTGCGCGCCGCCCTGCGCGAGCGTGGCGTGGGCCGGCTGACCATCAAGAAGCGCGGCGTCGACGTGGTGCCCGAGGAGCTGCGCAAGCGCCTGGCCCTCTCCGGCGACGCCGAGGCCACGATCGTGCTGACCCGGGTGGCCGGGGCCGGCACCGCCCTGCTGGTCCGCCCCCTCTGACCCCACCCGCGCCCCCAGGACGCGGACAGTCCCTGACGTTCCTCACCGCGACACGCCGTCGAGGTGTGTGGAACGTCAGGGACTGCCCGAGCGCCATGGGTCAGGAGGTGCCGAGCGCCGCCTTCTCCGCACCGATGGTGGTGTCGGGGCCGTGGCCGGTGTGCACCACGGTCTCCTCGGGCAGCGCGAAGAGCCGCTCGCGGATCGACGTCTTGATGACGTCCTCGTCGCTGTACGAGCGTCCGGTCGCACCGGGGCCGCCCTGGAAGAGCGTGTCGCCGGTGAAGACGACGCCCAGCGAGGGCGCGTGGAAGCAGACCGCTCCCGGGGCGTGGCCGGGGGTGTGGATGGCCTGCAGGCGGGTGCCGCCGACGAGGATCTCGAACCCGTCGCCGAGGTCGACGTCCCAGAGGTGGTCGGTGTGGGTGAGCTCCCACAGCGGCCGCTCGTCGGGGTGCAGCATGATCGGTGCCACGACCCGCTCGCGCAGCTCGGGGGCGACGCGGCAGTGGTCGTCGTGGGCGTGGGTGAGCAGGATGGCGCGCACCGCCCGGTCACCGACCAGCTCCATGATCGCGTCGACGTCGTGCGGCGCGTCGATGACGACGCACTCGGTGTCGTCGCCGACCACCCAGACGTTGTTGTCGACCTCGTGGGTCTCCCCGTCGAGCGAGAAGGTCCCCGAGACGACGGCGTGGTCCACGCGGGCGGTCATCAGAGCACCACCACCGATCGCAGCACGTCGCCGTGGTGCATCTTGTCGAACGCGGCCTCCACGTCGTCGATGCCGATCTCCTCGGTGACGAACGCGTCGAGGTCGAGGCGCCCGGAGGTGTAGAGGTCGACGAGCATCGGGAAGTCGCGGCTGGGCAGGCAGTCGCCGTACCAGCTCGACTTCAGCGCCCCGCCGCGCCCGAAGACGTCGATGAGCGGCAGGTCGGGCACCTTCATGTCCGGCGTCGGCACCCCGACCAGCACCACGGTGCCGGCCAGGTCGCGGGCGTAGAACGCCTGCTTCCAGGTCTCGGGGCGACCCACGGCCTCGACCACCACGTCGGCGCCCTCGGCGCCCGGGTAGGTCTCGGCGCAGATCCGCTTGATCTCCTCGACCGGGTCGACCTGCGAGGAGTCCACCGTGTGGGTGGCGCCGAGCTCGCGGGCCTTCTCGAGCTTCTTGGGGTCGATGTCGACGGCGATGACGGGGCTGGCGCCCGACAGCGCGGCACCGGCGACCGCTGCGACACCGACACCGCCGCAGCCGATCACGGCGGCCGAGCGGCCCCGCGTGGTCTGGCCGGTGTTGATGGACGCACCGATGCCGGCCATCACGCCGCAGCCGAGCAGGCCGACCGCGGCGGGACGCGCCTCGGGGTCGACCTTGGTGCACTGGCCGGCGGCGACGAGGGTCTTCTCGGCGAAGGCGCCGATGCCCAGCGCCGGCGACAGCTCGGTGCCGGCGTCGTCACCCTCGGCCAGCGTCATCTTCTGGGTCGCGTTGTGGGTGTTGAAGCAGTACTGCGGCTCGCCGCGGTTGCAGGCGCGGCAGTCACCGCACACCGCCCGCCAGTTGAGCACCACGAAGTCGCCGGGCGCCACGCTGGTGACACCCTCACCGACCGACTCCACGACCCCCGCGGCCTCGTGGCCCAGCAGGAACGGGAACTCGTCGTTGATCCCGCCCTCGCGGTAGTGCAGGTCGGTGTGGCACACACCGCACGTCTGCACCTGCACCACTGCCTCCCCCGGGCCGGGGTCCGGGACGTTGATCGTGGTCACCTCGACGGGTGCGCCCTTGGCGCGCGCGACGACGGCCTTCACCTGCTGCATGTGCGATCTCCTCGATCGGTCCGGATGGCTACCGGACCATGCAACCCCATCCAGGAGGGCGAGGGCACCCCCGGGGAGGCGGTTCCAACCTTCCGCACCGGTGCTGCGTCTGGTGGGTGTGGGACCGAGGAGGAGACGATGCAGGCACGAGCACCGGCCCGGCAGGCCGAGGAGGTGAGCGCCGTGGAGACCGACCGCACGCCGGTCCGCGGCAGGAGCGAGCGGCGCGACGCCGAGTTCACCGAGTACCTCGCCGCGCGCCAGGCGGCGCTGCTGCGCACGGCCTACCTGGTCTGCGGCGACCGGCACCAGGCCGAGGACGTGCTGCAGACCGCGCTGGCCAAGCTCTACCTGTCGTGGGACAAGGTCCGCGACCGCGGCGCCGTCGACGCCTACGTGCGCCGGATCCTCGTCAACGAGACGACGTCGGCCTGGCGGCGGCCCTGGCACCGACGTGAGCAGGCCACCGAGCGGCTCCCCGAGACGGCCGCCCACCACGACACCTACGACGACGGGGGCTCCGCCGCCCTGTGGGACGTCGTTCGCTCGCTGCCGCCCAAGGCCCGCGCGGTCGTGGTGCTGCGCTACTACGAGCAGCTCAGCGAGGCGGAGACCGCCGAGACCCTCGGGGTCTCGAAGGGCACCGTGAAGTCCCAGTCGAGCCGGGCGATGGCCCTGCTCCGCGAACGCACACCGGCACACCTGCACCCCCGGGAGGAGGAACGATGAACGAGAACAGCCAGGGCACCGAGATCGGGGCCGCACTGGAGCGCGAGGTCTCCGGCCTGCACGACACGCCCTTCACGCTCTCCGACGTGCAGGGCCGCGCCCGCGGCATCCGACGCCGCCGCCACGCCCTGGCGGCCGGCGCCGCGGCAGCGGCTGTCGCCGTCGCGGTGCCCTCGGTCCTGCTGCTGGGCGGCACGATCGACCGCACCGACGCCCCCGACCCCGCCGGCCCGTCCCGGTCGGCCACCGAGGCGGTCGAGACGACCTCGGCCCCGGCCTCCTCGGTGCTGCGGGGCAGCACCCTGACCCGGCCCGACGGGACCACGACCGAGCTCGACCTGCCCGACGAGCAGGTGATCGACTACGCTCTGCTCGGCGACGGAAGGGTCGTGGCGGTCCCCAACGGCGGGAGGGAGATCCTCGTGCTGGGCGCCGACGGAGAGGTGCAGGCGTCGTACCCCGCCGAGATCAACCACATCGTCGTCGGCGCGACCAGCGACACGGCGGCGTGGGTGGGCGCCGACGGTGGCGTGCGGGTGCTGGAGTCGGGCACCCGCGAGCCGACCGTGCTGGCCACCCCGCCGGCCGAGCGCGACGCCTACCGTTCGGTCGACGCCGTCCTTGGAAGCGGTTGCGCCGCCGGGGGGTGCGAGGTGCTGACCGGTGACGGGAACACCACACTGCACGTGGTCAGCCGAGACGGCGTCGAGCCCTTCGACATCGACATGGCGGTGCGCGTCGACGACGTGAGCCCCGACGGCAGCCTGTGGTCCTTCTCCGAGCAGCCGGCCGACGAGTTCACCCAGTACGGCTGCGTCGGCCTGTACGACGTCGCTGCCGCGACCACCACGGCCCGGTCGTGCGACGTGTGGGGGCTGTCGTTCTCCCCGGACGGTCGCTATGTCGAGGCCGCCTTCGCCGAGAACAACATGCTGGGCGACGTCCGGGTCCTCGACCTGTCGCTGGAGACGGTGCTGGCCTACGAGCCCGACGACGGCCACGTGGTCAGTCGGACCGGCTGGGCCTCCCCCGACGCGCTGCTGGTCTCGGCCGCTGGCCTGCAGGACAACCAGTGGTCACTGCTCGAGGTGCCCCTGGACGGCGGCGAGCCCACCACGGTCGAGGGGCCGGTCCAGGGCGGGAACCCCGAGATCGAGGCGGAGTTCCGGATGTCCCGGTGACAGGACCGGGACTGCGGATCAGCGCCAGCGGAACGAGGCCAGCACCGACTCGACGCGCTGGGTGCGGATCTCGACCCCCACCGCCAGCAATTCAGGCTGCAGGACCAGCGTCTCGAGGACGAAGCACGGGTGCCGCCCCGATGCTTCACCTGCACCTCGTCAGCGCCATCGCCAGGTCGCGAGCATCGACTCCAGCCGCTGGCGGTGCAGGGACGCCGGGCCCGTGGTCCGCAGCTCGAAGTGGATCGTGGCGGCCGGGTCGAGGACGACCGACTTCAGGATCGTCACGTGCTTGCCCCCGCCCTTGCCCTCGATCAGCGGCATCTCCACCCCGTCGACCTCGCGAGCCTCCCCCAACCGCATCGGGAAGGGGTTGTCGGCCTTCGCGTTGTCCAGGGTCAGCTCGACCAGCAGGTCGAGGTCCGGGTCGTCGGTCAGCGTCGGGACCTCCAGCAGCGTCAGCCCACCGGTGCCGTCCAGCAGGTAGGCGCCTCCTGCCCCGGTGTCGGCCGCCTCAGTGACCCAGTCGTCGTCAGGCACCCGCACAGCTGCTGAGGGCAGGGTGAGCCTGGCGCCGGTCGCCGGAGGCGCCGCCGGAGCCGACGACTCGGGCTCCGTCGGCGTGCTCGAGGTCGAGGGCGCCGTCGGAGGTGTCGCACCACCGGCAGCCGACCCGTCGTCATCCCCGGAGCACCCGGCCACGAGGAGTGCCGTGCACAGCAGGAGCGGGGAGAGATGATGCTTCTTCACGTGGTCTCCGATTCTGGTGTTCCGGCCGGGTGGTTCCTCGCGTCCCGCGCGTCAGCGCCACTGCCACGAGGCGACCACGGCGTCGACGCGCTCACGGTGCAGCGCGGCGGACCCGGAGGTGCGGATCTCCAGCGTCAGGTACGCCGGCTGCGGCTCGAGCACCCCAGTCTCGAGGCGGACCATGTGCTCGCGCCCACCGCTGCCCTCGAGGACCGCGACGGACACCCCGTCGAGATCACGCTCCGGCCCCAGCCGCACAGCGAAGGACTCGTCGCGGTTGGCGTCTGCCAACGAGAGGTCCAACAGCTCGTCGAGGTCGGGGTAGTTGGTGATGGTGGGCACCTCGTTGATGAACAGCTTGCCCGAGAGGCCGGGCGCGTAGCCCCCTCCCGAGCCCTTCGCCGCCGACTTGGCCGTCCACGTCTGGTCGGGCAGCCGCAGCTGCGCCGACGGGAACCTCAGGCGAGCACCCGTCGCCTCGGACGCGGCCAGGGACGAGTCGTCGACCTCCGCCGGAGCTCTCGACCCCGGCGACGCTGCCGGGGACGTGGCGTCGTCGGCGACGGGGGCCTCGCCGCCCGCACTGCAGCTACCTACCGCGAGCACCGAGCACAGCAGGGGGGCGACGATCACGTGCGTCTTCACATGGTCTCCGAGACTCGGGCGGGCAACGGGCGGCTCCTCGCATCCCTGCTACCCGGAGCGAGCGCCGTTGACACCTCGCCGACGCTGCTCGTGCGGCAGGAGGCCCGTCGTGCCGGACGCGCCGGGGCGGACATGCCGCCACAGCTCAGGTTTTACCCTGAGCACGCCGGGGCACAACAGGTGTGCACACACACGGACCGTCGACACACCCGGAGTCTCAGCATGTACTTCGCAGGACTTTCAGCGGCCATGCAGTACGTGGCCGTCGAACAGACGACCATCGACCGGGTCATCTCCTTCCTGCGTGAGAACAGCGAGGGCGAGTGGGCGCGCCGGTTCGCCTCCGACGCGCCGATCGCCATGCCCTCGCTCGGGCGCGGAGACCGGGCCCAGGAGCTGGGGTTGCACCACGCCCGGGCCCAGCAGGTGATGGCCGAGACCGTGCAGGGCATCGTCCGCGACCTCGAGGCCTTCGCCGAGAGCGTCCACGAGGCCGCCCGCCTCATCAGGCGCGCCGATGAGGACTCGGCCGAGACCATGGTGGCCACGCAGCGGGTCGTCGAGATGCTCGACGAGGCCTCACTCACCTCGCAGAGCGACACGGCCTACGACCGGGCTCGCAACGAGCAGGGAGGCGACGCCTGATGGGCCAGCAGGAGGAGCGCCTGCGGCGCACCGTGTCGGGCGCCCACTTCCCCGACCTGGCCGTGTCCGCCGAGGGGTGGAGACAGGGCGCCGACAGGCTGCGGGAGGTGCAGAGCGTCCTCCAGATGGCGACGGAGGACGTGCGCGCCGGCTTCGGCGAGTCCTCCGAGGTCAGCGAGGCCGCCGTCACCGCCTTCACCAAGGTGGCCGAGAAGGCCGCGAAGCGCAGCGAGCAGATGCGTGCGGCCGCACAGGCGATCGAGACGTCGAACTCGGCACTGATGGCCGCCGCCCACGAGCAGCGCCTCCTCGACGCCAGCGCGCCCACCCAGCCACAGCCGCCCGAGCGGACCCCCGGCATGCCGGAGACCCCCGACACGCTGCGCGCCGAGCAGCGCTACGGCCGTGACCTGGGCGCCTACAACGCCGCGATGGCCGACCGCGAGGTGCGCGCCAAGCAGCGCGCCGACCAGGTCGACACGACGTACGCCGAGTCGGCCGAGGTGATGCGCCGCATCCACGGCGAGCCCGACGAGCGGGTCATGCGTGACGCCGCCGGCTCCGGCTCCGGCGCGGGTGCTGGAGGCGGGCGAGGCGCGGGCGGGACCGCCCCGACCGGCGGCGGCGTCGCAGCGGGCCACCCCGGGGGCAGCACCCACGTCCACCCGACCGGCACCCAACCGGCACCGACCGGCGACACCATCGACACCGGTGGCTCCGACCACGGGGACACCGGCTCGGGCGACCCGGAGCAGCCGAGCACCGACGCGACCGCGCCCGACGGCGGCGACAACCCGTTCACGCAGCCTGCGGACCCTGGCTCGACTGGCGCGGGCAGCACCGGCGGCACCGGAGGGCTGACCGCAGGCATCGGCGGCGGCATCGCCGGCAGCGCCGTGATGGGTGGGGCGGCGCTCCTCGGCGGCCGCCTCGCCGGCGGAGCCTCCGTGGCGCCGGTGGGCGGCGCGGCTGCCGGGTCCACGGCCGGTCGCCCCGCAGCCGCACGCGCCATCGGCGCGGGACGCACCTCGGGCGGAGCCACCCTCGGCCGCAGCGCCGGTGCGGTCGGGACGCCGACCACTGCCGGTCGTGGAGCTGCGACGGGAGCCACGGGCACCCGGGCGACCAGCGGCGCCCGAGGCACCTCCGGACAGGCTGGCGCACGCGCTGCCGGCTCAGCCGGTGGCGCCGGTGGCCGTGGCGCGGTCGGCGGGGCGGGCGGCACCGGCCGTGGCGCTGCCGGTGCGGCGGGCGGCGCCGGCCGTGGACGCAGCCGCGACGCCGACCGGCCCGACCAGGCATTCTTCGCCACCGAGGACGACTGGACCGACGACGAGGGCCACGCCCCGGTCCTCGACTGAGGACGGGGCGCCAGGTCAGCCGGCGAGCACCGAGGAGACCGGCAGGCTCGAGTCGGCCGGCAGGTCCAGCGACGACGGCGTACGGCCACGGGCGACCATCTCCGCGCCCAGCGCGGCCACCATCGCGCCGTTGTCGGTGCACAGGCCCGGGCGCGGCACCCGCACCCGGATGCCGAGGCGCTCGGCGCGCTCCTCGGCGAGGTGGCGCAGCCGCGAGTTGGCCGCGACCCCGCCGCCGATCAGCAGGTGGTCGATGCCCTCGCTCGAGGCGGCGTCGAGCGCCTTGCGCACCAGCACGTCGCAGACCGCCTCCTGGAACGACGCCGCGACGTCCGCGACCGGCACCGGCTCACCGGCGCGCTCGCGCGCCTCGACCCACCGGGCCACGGCCGTCTTGAGGCCCGAGAACGAGAAGTCGAAGCGGTGCCGCTCGAGGTCGCGGCGCGCCGTCAGCCCCCGCGGGAAGTCGATGGCCACGCTGTCGCCCTCGCGTGCCATCCGGTCGATGTGCGGCCCGCCCGGGAACGGCAGCCCGAGCAGCCGGGCCACCTTGTCGAAGGCCTCCCCCGCAGCGTCGTCGATCGTCTCGCCCATCGGGTCGACCCCGACGGTCACGTCCTCGACGCGCAGCAGGCTGGAGTGTCCCCCGCTGACCAGCATCGCCAGGCAGGGCTCGGGCAGCGGGCCGTGCTCGAGCTGGTCGACGGCGACGTGGGAGGCCAGGTGGTTGACGCCGTAGAGCGGCTTGCCCAGGCCCAGCGCCAGCGCCTTGGCGGAGGCGACGCCGACGAGCAGGGCGCCGGCCAGGCCGGGCCCGTTGGTGACCGCGATCGCGTCGACGTCGTGCAGCGAGATGCCCGCCGTCTCGCAGGCCCGCTCGATCGTGGGCACCATCGCCTCGAGGTGCGCCCGGCTGGCCACCTCGGGCACCACGCCGCCGAAGCGGGCGTGCTCGTCGACGCTGCTCGCGACCGCGTCGGCCAGCAGCGTGTGGCCGCGCACGATCCCGACCCCGGTCTCGTCGCAGGACGTCTCGATCCCCAGCACCAGCGGTTCGCTCACGCGGCTCATCGTCGCACGCGAGCCCACCGGCCCCGCGCCCAGATCGTCACCGGGCCCCGGGCATGATCTGGCCGTGCAGGAGATCTCGGTCGAGCAGCTGGTCACCACCTCGCAGCACCGCTTCGTGCGCCACCAGGTCGACCCGGCGCTGGCCCCTCGTGCCTGGGTCGCGGGGGCCGCGGCCGTGGTCGAGAACCACCCGCGCTGGACCGGCCCGGCCCCTGGGCCGCAGCTGGTCTGCCTGGGGCCCGCCGAGGCGCTCGAGCCGCTGATGGCGCGCGTCGCCGCGCTGCACCCCCGCCCCTGGCGGATCACCGTCGAGGCGGCGGCGTACGACGCGCTGCCGGCGGGCTGGGCGCACGACGCGGCCACGCGCTGGGACTGGATGCTGACCCACGAGCAGCCCGCCGAGCCGACCCCGCAGGTCGGCGAGGTCGGCGGACGCGACGACCTGGTCGCACTGCTCGACGCCGGCAACCCGGGCTCGTTCGCACGCCCCGACAGCCCCGGCGTCGAGGCGTGGCTCGGCGTCGTCGAGGACGACCGGCTGGTCGCCGCCGGCGCGCTGAACCGCCAGCACGACGGCACCGGCCAGCTGCGCGGCATCACGGTGCTGACGAGTGAGGAGCGGCGGGGCCTGGGCCGCCTGGTCTCGACGGCCCTGACCCGACGGGCGCTCGCCGGCGCGTCGGGCACCGCCAGCCTCGGTGTCTACGCCGACAACGCGCCGGCCATCCACCTCTACGAGCGGCTCGGCTACCGCACGGTGCACACGTTCCGTTCGGCCGTGCTCTCCTAGCGCCTCTGGTCGGTCCCGCCGCAGGCCGGCCCGAGACCTCGGCGCAGCACCACGGCGGTGGCGCCGTCGCGGTAGTAGCGGCGCCGCCGGTCGACCTCGACGAAGCCGCGCGCGGCGTAGAACGACAGCGCCCCGGCGTTGTCCTCGCGCACCTCGAGCAGCAGCCGGTCGGCGCCGCCGGCCCGGGCCGCGGCCACGACGGCGTCGAGCAGCGCGGTGGCCAGGCCGTCCCGCCGGTGCTCGGGGTCGACGGAGATCCGCTGCAGCTCGGCGATGTCGGCGACCACGCTGAGCACGGCGTGGCCCGCGACCACAGGCCCGGCCGCCGAGCCCATCTCCGCCACGAGGTACGTCGCGTAGGGCACGCGGCCCTCGAGGCCCTCCTGGAGCAGCCCCGGCGGCCAGGCGTCGGCGCCGAGGTTGCGCTGCTCGAGCGAGACGAGCGCGGCCAGGTCGTCGGGGCCCGCCGCGCGGACGGTCACGAGACCGTCTTGCGGCTGCGCGTGACCTCCGCGTCGGGGCGACGCAGGTACATCGGCTCGGGGTCGACGAGCTCGGCCCGCTCCTCGGCCACCACCCGCGCGAGCCAGCCAGCACCGGGTCGCTGCGGGCCGACCGCGAGCGGGAACGCCTCGGGGTAGAGCAGCGCACCCTCCCCCACCACCGGCGCGTCGGTGCCCAGCGCGGCGGGCTTGTCGACCACCGGACCGTCGAGCCGCACGCCGTCGGCGTCGTACGACGCGAGGTAGACCTCCTTGCGGCGGGCGTCGGTGGCGACCACGAAGTCGCGGTCGACCGCGCCGGTGTCGACGGCCTCGACCGCCAGCACGTCGAGGGTGCAGACGCCGTAGACCGGGATCTCGAGCACGAAGGCGAGGGTGCGCGCGGTCACCAGCCCGACCCGGAGGCCGGTGAACGGCCCCGGGCCGACCCCCACGCCGATGGCCGTGAGGTCCTGGCGGACCACCCCGACCTGGCGCATCACGGCATCGACGAGCGGCGCGAGCTGCTCGCCGTGCTTCATCGCCCGCTCGGCCTCGAGCTCGGCCACCACGTCGGAGCCGTCGTGCAGGGCCACGGCCACCCGCGGCGTCGCGGTGTCGAAGGTCAGCAGCATGAGCGGCAGGCTAGCCCGGGTCAGCCCGCACGGCGCCCGGCGGCCCGCTCGGCATAGGCGCTGGCGGCGGCGTGCACGGCCGCGACGTACTCGTCGGAGTGGTTGTAGGACAGCACCGCGCTGGCCCACCCGTCGCCGCGGGCCAGGTCGCGCCCGCCGGCGCACAGGTAGCGCGCCGCGGTCGCGGCGGCGTCGTCGAGGTCGTGCGGGTCGATGCTGCCGTCGCGGTCGCCGTCGGCGGCCCACGGCTCCCACGACGAGCGCAGGAACTGCATCGGCCCCACCGCGTGCTCCCAGGTCGCGTCGCCGTGCCAGGCGCGCGAGGCGGCCGTGGAGCGGATGGCGGCGAAGTCGCCGGAGCCGTCGAGGGCCGGGCCCAGGATCGCCGACGACGAGCGGCCCTCGGCGTCGAGGGTGCGCCCGCCCAGGGTGCCGTGCTGCGACTCGATCCAGCCGATGCCGGCCAGGGTGGTCCACCCGACGTCGCACCCACCGACGCCCGAGAGCTGGGCGTCGGCGTAGGCCCGCAGCGCCGGCGACGGGATGCCCGTGGCCCGGCTGGTGCGGCGCAGCCAGCCCTCGTCGACGAGCTGGGTGCGGCGCGCCTGGGTGCCGGGGTCGGCCTGGGCCGGCACCGGTGCACCGACGTACGCCGCCGGCGGGGTCAGGTCGACGGTGCGCTCGGGGGTGTAGAGCCGCGACACCGCGAAGGCCGCCCCCGACAGCGCCAGCAGCAGGCAGGAGAAGAGCACGATCGAGCGCGGGCCCGAGATCACGCGGCGCCCACCTCGCCGACCGGCAGGCCGTGGCCGACCAGGGCGTCGAGCAGCACGTCGTGCCCCTCGTCGAGGTGCCAGTGCACGGCGTGCAGCCCGACCGCGCGCGCGGCCTCGACGTTGGCGGCGACGTCGTCGACGAAGAGCACCTGCGCGGGGGCTGCTCCGATGCGCTCGACGGCGATCTCGAAGTAGGCCGGCTCGGGCTTCTTGGTGCCCAGCTCCCACGAGTAGCAGGAGACGTCGAAGTGGTCGTCGTAGCCGAGCCCGGCGCGCATCAGCTCGCCCCGCTGGCGGTGCTGGTTGGTGCCGAGGTGCACTCCCAGACCGGCCTCGCGCAGCCGCCCGGCCAGGGCCAGCGACTCCTCGGAGACGGTGATGTCGCGCCACAGCGCGTCGTAGACCTCGTGCGGCGCGACGTCGGCGTACGCCGGCACGATCCGCTCGAGCGCCTCGACGAAGTCGCCCTCGCCACGCAGCGGCCCACGCTCGGCGCGCCACAGGGCGTGCGCGAGCTCCTCGGCCCGGTCCCCGGCCCAGGCGCGCAGCAGCCCGACGGGGTCGGGGGCGCTGCGCTGCAGGACGCCGTCGGCGTCCAGCAGCACGTGCTCGACGCTCACCTCACTCGGTGCCGTGGGCGGCGATGAAGGCCAGGATCTGCTCGCTGAGCTCGGGGCGGCAGACCACGAGGTCGGGCAGGTAGACGTCGTCCTGGTTGTAGACCAGCTCGCTGCCGTCGACGCGCGAGGTGAACAGGCCGGCGGCGCGGGCCACGGCCACGGGGGCGGCTGAGTCCCACTCGTACTGCCCACCGGCGTGCACGTAGGCGTCGGCGACGTCGCGCACCACCGACATCATCTTCACCCCGGCCGAGCCCATCGGCACCAGCTCGGCGTCGATCTCCTCGGCCAGGGCCTGCACGAAGGCCGGCGGGCGGCTGCGCGAGACCGCGATCCGCGGCTTCTCGGAGGTGCGGGGCGGCACGACCGGCGCCTGCCCGGTGTTGAAGGTCTCGCCGAGCTCGGGCTGCGCGACGGCGCCGGCGACCAGGGCGCCGCCCTGCCACAGCGCGACGTGCACGGCCCAGTCGTCGCGCGGCGGCTCGGAGAACTCACGGGTGCCGTCGAGGGGGTCGATGATCCAGACCCGGTCGGCCGACAGGCGCGCCTTGTCGTCCTTGCCCTCCTCGGAGAGCACCGCGTCGTCGGGACGGTGCTGGGCCAGCAGGTCCATCAGCAGCTCGTGGGCGGCGGCGTCACCGGCGTCCTTGAGCTCCTTGCCCTCCAGGCCCTCGGCGCGGACCTCCAGCAGGCGGCGGCCGGCGGCCTCGGCCAGCCAGGTGGCCAGCACGTGGTCGTCGGCGGCGGGGGGCGGGGTTCCGGGCTCGAAAGTCACCAGCAGAGGGTAGCCGCGATCAGGAGTTGAAGCGCTGCTGGGTCTTCTCCAGGCCCTCGCCGACCAGGCACTCCACCGCGTCGGCGGCGGTGTCGACCACGAAGGGCAGCACCTTGCGCTCGGCCGGGGAGTAGTTGGAGAGCACGAAGTCGGCGACCTCCTGGCGACCCGGGGGGCGGCCGATGCCGACCCGCACCCGGTGGAAGTCGCCGGTGCCCAGCGAGGAGCGCATCGACTTCAGGCCGTTGTGGCCGTTGTCGCCGCCGCCCAGCTTGACCCGCAGGGTGTCGAAGGCGATGTCGAGCTCGTCGTGGATCGCCACGACCCGCTCGGGCGGCACCTTGTAGAAGGTGGCCAGCGCCTTGACCGGCCCGCCGAGCTCGTTCATGTAGGAGCGGGGCCGCGCCAGCACGACCCGGGGGCCGCCGGTGCCGGGAGCGCCGAGCCGTCCCTCGACGACGTCGGCGCGCCCGGACTTGTGGGCCCGGAACCCCGAGCCGAGTCGGGTCGCCAGCTCGTCGGCCACCAGGTAGCCGATGTTGTGCCGGTGCCCGGCGTACGTCGGGCCCGGGTTGCCCAGGCCGACGACGAGCCAGACGGCGCTGCTCGCGCCGCCGGTCTCACGTTCGTCGGTCATGGTGCTCCCCCGGGCCCGTCGCGATCACTCCTGCGAGTCGCCGGCCTCGGCGTCGCCGGACTGCTCGCCCTCGGTGGACTCCTCGTCGCCCGACTCCTCGTGCTCGATGCCGGCCTCGGCCTCGAGCTCCTCGAGCTCGGCGTCGAGCGACGCCTGGCTCTGCTGCTGGGTGACGTTGACGACCAGGATGTCGCCGTCGGTGAGCAGCTCGGTGCCCTTCGGCAGCTTGAGGTCGGAGGCGTGCACCTGGGTGCCGACCTCGGCGCCCTCGACGTCGACCTCGACGAACTCGGGGATGTGGGTGGCCTCGGCCTCGACCGAGACGACCGAGTTCTCGAGGACCACGAGGGTCTCGGCGACGGCCTCGCCGACCACGTGCACGGGGATGTCGACGGTGACCTTCTCGCCGCGGCGCACGGCCACGAAGTCGACGTGCTCGATGAAGCGCTTGATCGGGTCGACCTGGACCTGCTTGGTCAGCGCCAGGTGGCTCTCGCCGTCGACGTCGATGTCGAGCAGGGCGTTGGCGCCACCGTGCTTGAGCGCGAGCATGATCTCGTGGCCCGGGAGCGTGATGTGGGTCGGCTCGTTGCCGTGCCCGTAGATGACGGCCGGCACCTTGTCCTCGCGACGGATCCGGCGCGCGGCGCCCTTGCCGAACTCGGTGCGGGCCTCAGCGGCGATCTTCTCGGCAGCCATGTGTGTCTCCTCGTGCGCTACAGCGGTGCGGGGTCCCGGCAGGACCCTCGCAAGGTCGGGTGGTCACCTGCGGGTGGGCCCGGACGCACGAAGCGCCGCGCCCGTCGGGATCACGACACAGCGCGGCGCGAGGGTCTCGCAGCCGACCGCGTCGATCACGGAGCGACCGCGGACGGTCGGCTCCCTCGCCGAGGCAACCGCAGCAGTTTAGCCGCGTGCGCGCGACGAGGGCCAATCCGTCGGCGCGGCCGGGTCGACGGGCCGCCACGGCCGCAGCCGCACCCCCGGTGGGTCGGGCGGACGGGGGTGCGCGGGCTCCGGGGCCGGCGGCCGCCCGGGCAGCTCCATCGGCGCGAGGCTGCGGGCGACCCGGTCGGCCCAGGGGGCCGACACCCCGTCGAGCCGCAGCTCGCGCGGCGCCCGACCGGGTCGGAGCAGGCGTGCGTACGACGGCTGGCGGGCCCCGATCTCGACCACGTCGGCACAGTCCCGCGGCAGGGCGGTGACGTCGGGTCCGGTGACGACCACCGGCCCGGCGGCTGACGGGTCGGGGGCGGGAGCGCTGCCGTCGCCGGCGTACCCGTGACGCAGCCGCAGGTGGGGGCGGCCCGCCTCGGGGACACGGTCGTGGGGCAACCAGCGCGACCACGACCAGGCCGGGCCCACCCGTGGGCCCGCGACCTCGAGCGAGAGGTCGGCGGGGGCGTGCAGCGCGCCGAGCTGCAACAGCCACCAGCGCAGGGCCGCCTCGACCGCGTCGTCGGGCCCGACCAGCCCGACCGGGCCGCCGGACCCGTCGGGCCGCAGCGCCAGCAGCACCGGCTCGTCGTGGTGGCCCACCGTCCCGAGCCGCAGCAGGAGGTGGTCGGGGTCGGCGGGGCGGCGCTCCCAGCGTCGGGGCCAGTCCCGGCCCCTCGGGGTCGCCGAGGCACCGACCTGCGCGGGGTCAACCGGTGCCGGGGCGTACGCCGCCGGCCGCGGTGGCGGGCGGCGCCAGAGCAGCCGGCCGTCCCCGGGCGGGGTGGGCGCGGCCGGCTCCGGGTCGACCGGCCGCACCCGCGCCAGCGAGTCACCGACCGCGAGCACCTCCCCGGGCCGCCAGGTGCGGGGCTCGTGCGGCAGGAGGCCCCGGCCGTCGAGGCGGGTGCCGTTGCTCGAGCCCAGGTCGGTGACGCCGACGGCCGCCGGGGTCACCGAGACCAGGCAGTGCCGCCGTGACAGCGAGTGGTCCTGCCACGAGAGCGCACCGCTGCGGCCCAGCTGGTGCACGCCCTCCGGGAGCGGGTGCACCGAGCCCGCGTCGGGGCCGCTGACCACGTGCAGCTCGAGCCCGTGCGGTGGCGAGCCGGGTCCCTGGTCGAGCGGGTGGCGCTCGCCGAGCACCACCCGGGCCCCCCGCAGGAGCCCGACCTCGTCGAGGCGGGTGTGGGCGTCCCAGGAGTGGCGTGGCTCGCCGTCGCCCAGCAGCGGGTGCTGCACCCGCACGGTGCCCCGGGGTGCTCGCGCCAGGCGGCGCAGCGCGGCCTCCACCTCGGCGGCCGGGGTCGAGCCGGGCGCCTCGAGCAGGACGTCGGTGCTGGCGTCGCCGGACACGACGCTGATCGCGACCCGCACCGGCTCAGCCCCCGGCGCCCTGGATGGTCACCGTGGCCGGCTCGAGCCGGGTGAGGTCGCCGACCTGCGCGGTGACCTCGCAGTCGGCCGCGGGGTAGCGCGCCAGCAGGCTCAACCCGTCGGCCGAGACCGCGACCGCGTCGCAGGCCTGCAGCCGGACGCCGTCGAACCCGCCGGCCACGGCCGAGAGCGCGATGGTCGCCTCGCCGGCGGCGTCGGAGTCGAAGAGGGCACGCACGGGGTCGGGGCCCTCGCCCCAGTCGGGGAGCAGACGCACCCGCACCGGGGCGAAGCCGCTGCGCGCCTTGCGCACCACCGCCGGCACCTCCACGACGACGTCGCGCAGCCGCTGCACGGGGTAGCCGTCGCCGGAGCGCTGGGCCTCGAGGACCGCTCGCGTGCTGTCGGCGGCCTCCCCCACCCAACCCTCCAGCGCCGCCCCGGGGTCCGCGCCCAGGTCGAGGTCGAAGGACGCCACGACCAGCACCTCACCGTCGGCCGGCACCTGCCCGGGGTCGACCGCGAACCCGCACGCGACCGAGATCCCCGTGCGGGCGGCGAGGTTGTCCTGCACCGTCGCGCCGGTCCAGGTCGGACGCGGGCACTGGGAGCCGCGCGCCGGCAGCACCTCGAGGAACGGACCACGCAGCGGTGCGTCGCGGGCGCTGTAGCGCAGCCGGAGGGTCAGCCGACGCGTGGCCGGGTCGTAGTCGGCCTCCCGGTCGACCCCGAGACCCGTGGGCAGCAGCTGGTCGGTGCGCTCGGCGGCGACGGGGTCGGCGGCCACGGGGTCGGGCTCGTCGCCGGTGGCGACGACGACGCCGGCCACCACCGCGACCAGCGAGAGCGCGGCCAGGGCGGCCGCAGCGACGAGTCCGCGGCGGGGGGCGCGGTGCCGGCGCACGGCGGCCTGGTCCGGTGCGGGTGGTGGGCCGGGCGGCGCGGGGGCCGCGGAAGGCGCTGCCGCCGCGGACTCGTGCAGGAAGGTCGCGCCGACGTCGACCCGCGCGTCGTCGAGCTCGACCTGCACCGGGCCGGCGCGCACCACCGTGCCCTGCGCGAGGTCCCAGTCGTCGGGGGCGGGCTGCACGGGCAGGGCCGGGACGTCGCGCACCTGCGCGGCGACCTCCCGCAGCGCCGCGGCGGTGCCGGCGGCGCTCAGGCGGGTGGTGGGGTCCTTGGCCAGCATCGTCTCGACGACCTGCCACAGCGCGTCGGGCACCGGCAGGCGCGGCGGTCGCACCGTGGCGTGGCGGAACCCGACGGTGTGGGCGGTGCCCGCACCCGAGAACGGGGTGCGCCCGCCCAGCAGCTCGTAGAGCAGCACGCCCGTGGCGTAGACGTCGGAGGCGGCGCTGAAGCGGCCGTGCACGAACAGCTCGGGCGGCATGTAGCCGGGGGTGCCCAGCAGCCCGGTCGCCTGGACCGTGCGCTCCTGGGCCAGCCGGGCGATCCCGAAGTCGGTGAGCAGCACCCGGTCGGCGTACGCGGGGCCGGGCCCCTCGCCGGCGTGTGTCTCGCCACCGCGCAGCAGCACGTTGTCGGGCTTGACGTCGCGGTGCAGGCAGCTCTGCTCGTGGGCGGCGGCGAGCGCGTCGAGGACCGCGCACGTGGTCTCGACGGCGTCGCGGGCGCCCAGGGTGCCGACCTCGCGCAGGTGGCGGCGCAGGTCGGTGCCCTCGACGAGGTCCATGACGATGGCCAGCGCCTCGCCCTCCACGACCAGGTCGTGCACGCGCACGATCCGTTCGTGGCGCAGCGACATCAAGATGGCACGCTCCTGGACGAAGCGGCCCACGATCTGCTGGTCGCGGGCCAGCTCGCGGCGCAGCAGCTTGGCCGCGACGTACCGCTCGCCGGCGCGGTCCCAGGTGCGCCACACCTCGCCCATGGCGCCCTCGCCGAGCAGGTCGACCAGCTCGTAGCGACTGCCCAGCGCGCGTCGTCCGCCCGTCACGGGCCTCAGCCTGTCGTGTCGTCGGCGAACCAGTACAGCCGGGGCCCGGCGCCGGCGGCGACCGGACGGGCACCGGGGTCCTGGCCGGTGGCCCGCAGCGCGACGACGTCGGCCGCGGGCAGGGCACGCTCGCCCCCGAAGTCGAGGCCGGGACCGGCCAGGCCCTCGGCCGGGCCGGCCTGCAGGCCGCTGAGGGCCGAGAGCACGTCGGCCGTCTCGACCGAGCCGGCCGCGCGGGCCGCCGCGGCGATCGAGAGGACGGCGTCGTGGCTGGCGGTGTCGGCGTCGGCGGCGACCTCGGCGAACGCCGCGTCGCCGAACAGGTCGGTGCTGGCATCGTCACCGGCGGCCAGGCGCAGCGCCGCGAAGAAGGCCGAGACCGCCTCGGCCCGGGCGCCCTGGGCGAGCGAGGTGGCGTCGCCGGCGTCGGTGCCGGCACTCAGGTAGGCCCCCGCGGTGGTGCCCGCGGCCTCGTCGAGCCCCGCCGCGAAGGCGGGGCTGAGGGCCTCGGGCGAGAGCACCACGGGCACGGCGGGCGCGACGCCCTGCAGCGCGGCCACCATCCTGGCCTGGGTGCTGGCCGCGGCGGCCACCACGACGCTGTCGACGCGTCCTGCGTCGTGGGCCGAGGCGACCCGGGCGGCGACGTCGTCGACGTCGGCCCCGATGGTGGCGGCGTCGGCCGAGCCGACGTCGACCTCGACGTCGTCGGCGGTGAGCACGAACGGCCTGCTCAACCCGTCGCCGGCCATCGCCTCGAGCAGCACCCGGTCGACGTCGGCCGCGGCCGGGCCGGTGGCGAAGGCGCCCGCGGGCAGCTCGCCGTCGCGGTCGTAGGGCAGCAGCACCGCGGTGCCGGCAGCGGTCGCGGCCTCGACCGCGGCGTCGAGGTGGTCGCCCCGCGTGGCCGCGACGATGCCGGCGACCTCGGCGTCGAGCAGCTGCTCGACCGCCGCCCCGGCCCCCTCGGCGGTGCCCTGGTCGTCGACGACCTCGAGCTCGACCCGGCCCCCGCCC
Organism: Nocardioides sp. 31GB23; assembly: GCF_040012395.1. Lineage (NCBI taxonomy): Bacteria > Bacillati > Actinomycetota > Actinomycetes > Propionibacteriales > Nocardioidaceae > Nocardioides > Nocardioides sp. 31GB23. Next base: position 44,237 of record NZ_JBDYKJ010000024.1, read on the forward strand.
AGCCCCAGCCGGTACGCCGCGACCGTCGCGCCCTCGGCCGCGCCCACCAGGTCCTGGCCCTGGCCGGGCTCGGAGCGCAGGGTCACCACCACGCCGACGCGCAGCGGCTCGTCGGCGCTGACCTCGGAGACCGTCGTCACCGCGACCGCCGCCGGCGCTCCCGCGGCCGGCCCGCTCGCCGCGGGTGAGCCGGGCCCGGGGGCGTCGCCGCCCGAGCAGCCGCTGGCCGAGAGCCCCAGCACCGCCGCCAGCAACGCGGTCAGCACCGCCGCCGGGGCAGGGGCGTGGACCAGTCGCCGCACCGCTCAGTCCTGGCCGAGGTGGAAGGAGAACACGGTGAGCAGCGAGTCGTCGGCGCCCACGCCGTCGTCGAAGGCCCGGAACTCCTGCTCGCGCTCGAGCGAGCGGATCGTCTGCGCCTGCTGCAGGAACACCTCGTCGAGGGTCCTGCCGCGCACCGCGCCGAACGCCGACGCGCGGGCGTTGGCCAGCTGCACCGAGTCGTTGGCCAGCCCGGTCTGCCCGGCCCCGGTCGCCAGCGAGCCGAGGATGCCGGTGCCGCCGCTCTCCCGGGTGCCGAGGTCGACCAGGACCCGCTGGAGGTCGGCCTGCAACCGCGCCTCGGACTCGCCGAGGTCGCCGGTGGCGGCGGTGATGTTGGTCCCGATGGTGCGCAGCGCGTCGCCGACGGCACCGCCCAGGCGCGACTCCGCCTGGCGGACCTGCCGGTCGAGGCCGGCGCGCTGGCCCTGGATGCGGCGTCCGCCCTGGGCGACGATGCGCTCGGCGGCACGGTCGGCCCCCTGGCTCAGGGAGCCGAAGAGCTCGGCGACGCGCTCGTCGGCCTTGCCCCGGGCCCCGTCGGTGGCCTCGATGCTGCGACCGATCTCCCCGCCGGTGCCGTCGAGCGCCTTGCGGGCCTCGGCGAAGGCCTTGTCGACCTCCTTCTCGAGCCCGGCCTGGTTGCAGGCCACGCGCTGGTAGGCGAAGCGCAGGGCGTCGACCGAGCCCGCGGGCTCGCGGCCGGTGAGGTCGTCGCAGGAGGGCACCTCCGCCTGCGCGCCCAGCGCGGCCACCCGGGCCACCAGGCCGCGCAGGTCGGCGACGTCGACGGTGTCGTCGATCGCCTCCCCCAGCTCGACCAGCGCGCCGTCGACCGAGGTGCGCAGGCTCGCGAGCGCCCGCGCCACCGAGCCGTCGCCGTCGACGGCCGAGGTCTGCTGCACCGAGACCCACGCCGCCCGCACCGACTGCAGGCGCTGGGCGAGCGTCGTTCCCCCGGCGCAGCCGGCGGCAGCGCGGGCGGCGTCGATGCGGGTGACGAGTCCCTGCTGCAGCTGCTCGAGGACGTCGGCGGGGATGCGTGAGGTGTCGGTGACGTCGGCGAGCCCGGGGATGGCGCACACGGCCGAGGTCAGTGCCTGGGCGCGCTGGGCGATGCTGCCGTCGACGTCGGGGGTGCCGACGGCCTCGGCCTGGGCGCCGGCCAGGGCGTGGATGTCGGCGAAGGCGGACTGCAGGCCGGTGGCCGCGCCGGGCTGCAGCAGGGTCTTGAGCGACTCCAGCGAGTCGACCAGCGAGCCCAGCAGCAGCGCCAGGGGCCGCACCGGCTGGCCCGAGCCGCCGAGGATCTCGTCGGCGGCGGCCTCCACCGAGGCCAGCTCGTCGACGACCGTGGCCATCGACTCGCCCAGGTCGTCGACCGCGCCGGCGTCGAGGCGACCGGCCAGGTCGGTCCCGAAGAGCGAGAGCACGTCGGCCTGCTCGGCCAGGCGCTCGCGCGCCGCGGCCAGCACGCACACGGCGGAGGTGGCCTCGGGCCCGCAGTCGGCGAGCTCGTCGGCCGAGCCGATCTGGCGCGCCAGGTCGTCGGCGATCGAGGCGCGGCAGGCGCCGCTGGCGTTCGACAGGGTGCTCAACCGGCTGCTGACGGCGGCGAGCTGGCCGTAGACGGTCGGTGCGGACAGGTCGCGGCCGAGCTCGACCCGGCACCCCTCGGCGCCGTCCTGCGGCGTGGGGGGCTTGATCCTGGCGGGGTCGCCGAGCACGTCCTTGACCTCGGTGAGGCTGGAGGAGAGCGCCTGGACGGCGTCGTCCTGCACACCGCCGAGCTGCTCGCCCAGCGACCCGTCGAGCCGGGCCAGGTCGGCCGACAGGCCGCCGAGCTGCTCGCTGACACCGACCGAGGAGCTCTGCAGGTCGGCGATGGTCTGCGCACCCAGCCGCTCGGCAGAGTCGGAGAGCCGGGTCTCGATGTCGGTGAGCACGGCGCCGGCCTGGGTCAGCACGCTCGTGACGTCGCCGATGACCTCGATCGTGCGCGCCTCGGTGTCGATGGCCCCGCCCCGGTCGTCGCTGAACGCCTCGTCGAGCAGGCCCGTCAGCGAGGTGTCGGTCACCAGGCCGGGCTGCACGCCGATGTCGAAGGACGGCACCTCGAAGTCGTCGGTGTCGAGCACCAGGCGGAAGGTCGCGCTCGGCGCCAGGCGCGGGGGCGCCAGCATCGTGGCCCACTGCACCCGCGGCTCGCCGCCACCGCCACGGCTCAGCACGCCGTTGGTCACGTCGTCGTCGCCCTCCTCGCCGGTGACCACCTCGGCCAGGCTGCCCTCCCCCAGCACGGCCGAGGCGACGACGGTGAGCGGCACCCCGACCAGGGCGAACTGCGAGCGCTGCACGCCGCCGGCGTCGTAGGTGACCTCCTCGGGGCGCACGGTGGTGTTCTGCACGGTCAGGTCGAGGACCACCCGGCCGCTGCGGCCGGCGATCTCGCCGAGGTCGGTGCCGGCCTCGTCGCCGAGCCGGTAGGCGGTCTGGATGCGCACCGGCAGCTCCTCAGCCGCCTCCTGGGCGTCGAGGGCGGTCTGCAGCGCCTCACCACCCTCCTCGCCGCGGCGCACCGACGTCGACTCGACGGCGGTCAGGGCCCCGTCGGTGCCCAGCCGCACGTCGACCTGCTGCAGCACCTGCTCGCCCACGGCCTGCGCGGGCGCGCCGCCGGCCGAGAGCAGCGCCCCCGCCAGGGCGACGGCGAGGGAGGCCCGCACGGTGCGACCGGCGCGGGAGGGACGGATCGCGGCGTGGCGCGCGACGGACATGGGGGGCTCCTCGAGACTCAGGCCGGCCCCTCACCGACGCAGGGAGCCGATCGGGTTCCTGCTCGCCAGGGCCGTCCGGCAAACCAATGTCTAGACATCATGGGTCATCGCGACGGGCGCCGTCGGGTCTTCCCACGATCTGCGTGTCCCGGGCCCGGGGTGCTGCCCGCGTCGCCCTCCCTAGGGTGGGCGCATGTCGCTCACCCTCACCGAGGCCCGCGCCCGCTCCGCGCAGGTCACCGACGTCTCCTACGACATCGACCTCGACCTGCGCGACCACGCCGGCGAGACCTTCGGCTCCACGACGACCCTGACCTTCACCACCGCCGCGCCGAGCACGTTCGTCGAGCTCACCGACGCCCGCGACCTCGTCGTCAGCGTCGACGGCCGGGCCGTGGAGGCGGCGTACGACGGGCGGCGGATCACGCTCGAGGGCCTGCCGGTCGGGACGCCCGTGTCGGTGCGGGTCGAGGCGCGGCTGCCCTACGTCAGCGACGGCGACGGCATGCACCGGATGACCGACCCCGTCGACGGCGAGACCTACGTGTCGGCCTACCTCTCCCTCGACATCGCGCAGCGGGTCTTCGCCTGCTTCGACCAGCCCGACGTCAAGGCCACGATGGCCGTCGCGGTCTCGGCCGACCCGCGCTGGCAGGTGATCGGCAACGGGCGGGTGACCTCGAGCGAGGACGGCCGCTGGGTCTTCGCCACGACGCCGCGGCTGTGCCCCTCGCTGTTCGTGGTGTGCGCCGGGCCGTGGCACTCGGTGACCTGGGAGCACGCCGGGCTGCCGTTCGGCTGGCACGCGCGCGCGTCGTTGGCCGCCGAGCTCGACCGCGACGCCGACGAGCTGCGACGCACCACCGACGACTGCTTCGACCACTACGCGACGCTCTTCGACGAGCCCTACCCCTTCGACTCCTACGACCAGCTCTTCGGCCCCGGCCACAACTGGGGCGCGATGGAGACCCCCGGCTGCGTGACCTACCGCGACGAGCTGCTGCCGCGCGGGCGGGTCACCGACGACCAGCGCTCGCGCCGCGCCACCGTCATCGCCCACGAGATGGCGCACATGTGGTTCGGCAACCTGGTGACGATGCGCTGGTGGGAGGACACCTGGCTCAACGAGAGCTTCGCCGACTACATGGGCTACCGGGTCGCGGCCGAGGGGGCGGGCTTCGGCGGCACGCTCGTGGTGCACGAGGCGACCCGCAAGCCCGCGGCGTACGTCGCCGACGAGCGGCGCTCGACCCACCCGGTCGCGCCCGCGCCGGAGGACGTGCCCGACGTCGACAGCGCCTTCACCAACTTCGACTCGATCTCCTACGCGAAGGGCAACTCGTGCCTGCGCCAGCTGGTGACCTGGCTGGGTGACGACGACTTCCTCACCGGTGTCAACGCGCACCTGACCCGGCACCGCTTCGGCAACGCCACCCTCGACGACCTCGTGGCGGCCCTCGACGCGGCCTCGCCGCGCGACGTGCTCGGGTGGGCGGAGGCCTGGTTGCGCCGCACCGGCTTCGACACGATCGCGGTGCGCCGAGGAGACGACCAGGTGCCGGTGCTGGTGCGCGAGGGCGTGCGTCCGCACCGCTTCTCGGTCAGCGCCCTCGACGCCGACGGCGCGCTCGTGGCGACCCGGGTGGTCGACCTCGCCGACGAGGAGGTGGCGCTGACCGGGTGGGCCGGGCTGGCGGTGGTGCCCAACAGCCAGGGCGAGACCTTCGCCCGGCTGCGGCTCGACGCCACCTCGGCCGATGTGGTCGCCCGGCGCCTCGGGTCGGTCGAGGACGAGCTGACCCGCACGGTGCTGTGGGCGCACGCCTTCGACGAGGTCCGCACCCGGGCGCTCCCGGTGTCCGGCTTCCTCGACCTGGTCGAGCGGCACCTGCCCGGCGAGCCGCGGCCGGCGCTGGTCTCGGCGGTGCTCGACCGTGCGCTGGGCCCGGTGCTCACCCGCTCCACCCCGGCCGCCGAGGCGCCCGCGGTGGTCGACCGGGTGGCCGCGGCCTGCCGCTCGGCGCTGGCGGCCACCGCCGACGACCAGGTGGTGATCGCGCTGACCCGTGGCCTGGCAGCGACCAGCCGCGACGCCTCCGCACTGCTCGGCTGGCTCGCGGCCGGGCGCACCGACGCCGGGGTCGACCTCGACCCCGGACTGCGCTGGTCGACGGTGGCGCGTCTCGCCAGGCTGGGTGCGCTCGACGAGGCCGGCATCGAGGCCGAGCGGCAGCGCGACCAGACCTTCGCCGGCGAGCTGGGCGCCGCCCGCGCGCTCGCTGCCCGCCCGAGCGCCGAGGCCAAGGCCGCGGCCTGGGCCACGATGAGCGCCCCCGACGTCTCGAACCGGGTCTTCGAGGCCGCCGCCCAGGGCTTGTGGGACCCCGAGCGCGTCGGGCTGTGCACGGCGTACGTCGACGCCTACCTGGCCGACTCCCCCGCCATCTGCGAGCGCCGCGGCCAGGGCTTCTCGCTGGTCGTGGGCCGCAACGCCTTCCCGGCGGTGCAGCTCAGCCCCGCGCAGCGCCAGCGTCTCGCCGACTCCCTGGCCTCGGGCTCGGTGCCCACCGTGCTGTCCCGGCTGTGGAACGACCAGCTCGACGACCTCGGCTGACCCGGCCCAGATCTCACGCTGACCCGGCCCAGACTTCGCGCTGACCCGGCCCGAACCTGCAGCTCAGTCGCGGGTCACGGTCGTGGGCACGTCACCGGGTCTCGACACGCTCCGTCGCGGCCTCGTCCCTCGGCCGCGGTCGCTGCTCGACCACCGACGATCGCTGCCGCAGGCTCGGCAGCGATCAGGCGTGGCCGTCGAACATCGAGGTGACCGAGCCGTCCTCGAACACCTCGCGGATGGCGCGGGCCACCAGCGGGGCGATCGAGAGGATGGTCAGCTTGTCGAAACGGCGGTCCTCGGAGATCGGGAGGGTGTCGGTGACGATGACCTCGACCGCCGGGCTGTTCTTGAGCCGGTCGACGGCGGGGTCGGAGAGGATCGCGTGGGTCGCGGCGATGACCACACCCGCGGCGCCGTCGGCCATCAGGGCCTCGGCGGCCTTCACGATGGTGCCGCCGGTGTCGATCATGTCGTCGGTGAGGACGCAGATCTTGCCCGCGACCTCGCCCACGACGCGGTTGGCGACGGTCTCGTTGGGCCGGTCGGTGCGGCGGGTCTTGTGGATGAAGGCCAGCGGTACGCCACCGAGCTTGGCCGACCAGCGCTCCGCGACCTTGATCCGGCCTGCGTCGGGCGAGACGACGGCGAGCGGCTGGTCGCCGTACTTCTCGTTGACGTAGTCGGTGAGGATCGGCAGCGCCATCAGGTGGTCGACGGGGCCGTCGAAGTAGCCCTGGATCTGGTCGGCGTGCAGGTCGACGGCGATGAGCCGGTCAGCGCCGGCGGTCTTGAAGAGGTCGGCCATCAGGCGCGCCGAGATCGGCTCGCGGCCGCGGTGCTTCTTGTCCTGGCGGGCGTAGCCGTAGAAGGGCATCACCACGGTGATGCGCTTGGCGCTGGCGCGCTTGAGCGCGTCGACCATGATCAGGTGCTCCATGATCCACTCGTTGATCGGAGCGGTGTGGCTCTGGATCACGAACGCGTCGCAGCCGCGCACCGACTCCTCGTAGCGCACGTAGATCTCGGAGTTGGCGAACTCGTAGGCCGAGGTCGGGACCAGCTCGGTCTCGAGGATGCCCGCGACCTCCTCGGCGAGCGCCGGGTGTGCCCGACCGCTGAAGACCATGAGGTTCTTCTCGGTGGTCTTCTTGTATCCGGTCACGAGCAGCTCCTGGGTCGCCGACGGGTGGGGTGCGCCCGACAGTCTGCCCCGCGGACGGTCGGCCGCGAAACCCGAGACCGGGCTGCGCCGCCCCGTGTGACCGACGTGACGCGCAGTCTTTGCCTAGGCCGACCCCGGGGCCCCTCCGGAGCCCTCTCCCGACCCCTCGGCGCGGGCCGCGGCCTCGGCCTGGGCGGTGCCCGCGCGCCGCTGCTGGGCCCACCGCTCGATCACCCGCATCGGCCCCGCGCTCAGCGCCAGCGCACCCGCCGGCACGTCGCCTCGTACGACGGTGCCGCCGCCGGTGCTGGCGCCGTCGCCGATGGTCACCGGCGCGACGAACGTGTTGTTGGAGCCGGTGCGGGCGTGCCGCCCGACGGTGGTGCGGTGCTTGGCCACACCGTCGTAGTTGGCGAAGATCGTGCCGGCCCCGATGTTGGTGCCCTCGCCGATCTCGGCGTCGCCGACGTAGGACAGGTGCGGCACCTTGGCGCCTGCGCCGATGACGGCGTTCTTGGTCTCGACGAAGCCGCCGATCTTGCCGCGCTCGCCCAGCCGGGTGCCCGGGCGCAGGTAGGAGAACGGGCCGACGTCGGCCTGCTCGCCCACCACGGCGAGCTCGCCGTGCACCCGCACGACGCGGGCCCCGACGCCGATCTCGCAGTCCTTGAGCGTGGAGTCGGGGCCGATGACGGCGTCCTCGCCGACCACGGTCGCGCCGAGCAGCTGGGTGCCCGGCAGCAGCACCACGTCGGGGGCGAGCACCACGTCGGCGTCGATCCAGGTCGTGGCGGGGTCCATCACGGTGACGCCCTCGCGCATCCAGCGCTCGACGATGCGGGTGTTGAGCTCGCGGCCCAGCTCGGCGAGCTGGGCGCGGTCGTTCGCGCCCTCGGTCTGGCGCACGTCGTCGATCGGGTGGGCGCCGACGGTCAACCCGGCCTCGCGCGCCAGGCCCAGCAGGTCGGTGAGGTAGTACTCGCCGTTGGCGTTGTCGTTGCCCAGCCGCGGCAGCGCCTCGTGCAGGAACGCCGCGTCGAAGGCCATGATCCCGGAGTTGATCTCGCGGATCTCGCGCTGGTCGGTCGAGGCGTCCTTCTGCTCCACGATCGCCACGACCTCACCGTCCTCGTCGCGCACCACCCGGCCGTAGCCGAACGGGTCGTCGACCACGCCGGAGAGCACGCTGACCGCACGCTGCGCCGCCTCGTGCTCGGCCACGAACGCGCGCAGGCTCTCGGCGGTCAGCAGCGGGGTGTCGCCGTAGGCGACCAGCACGGTGCCCTCGCGGGCGTCGGCCGCCTCGACCCCCACGCGGACGGCGTGGCCGGTGCCGGCCTGCTCCTCCTGCACCGCGAGCAGCGCCTCGGGGGCGAGCTCGGCGATGTGGGCACCGACCTGGTCGCGCTGGTGGCCGATCACCGCGACCACCCGGCGCGGCGCGCAGCCGTGGACGGCCACCAGCACGTGGCCCACCATGCTGCGCCCGCCGATGGGGTGCAGGACCTTGGCGGTCTTCGACCGCATCCGTGTCCCGCCGCCGGCGGCGAGGACGATCACGGTCAGGTCGTGCAGCACGGGGTCGGCCACGGGTTCTCCGAATCAGCGGGGGGCAGGAGCGCGCTCACTGTAGAGCCCGCAGGTGAAGCGCGCTCAGGTAGCGCGATCCTGGGCGACGTGGCCGAGGATCCAGGTCGCCACCGACGCGGTGACGGCACCGACCAGGCCGATGCCGACGAGCATCAGCGCCACCGCCACGAAGCGGCCCTCGGTGGTGACCGGGTAGTGGTCGCCGTAGCCGACGGTCGTCACGGTGGTCGCCGCCCACCACAGCGAGTCGCCGAAGCCGGTCAGGTTGGCGCCGGGGGCGCCGCGCTCGGCGTCGAGCACGGCGAGCGCGCCCAGCCCGACCGCCAGGGTGGAGGCGACCGACACGTAGACCAGCACCCGGCCGGCCAGCGACGAGGCGGCCGAGCGGTCGAGCATCCGCACCAGCGTCAGCAGGCGCAGCAGCCGCAGCGGGCGCAGCAGGGGCAGGGCGACCAGCGCGACGTCGTACCAGTGCCGCAGGGCGTAGGCCCGGGCGTCGGGCGCCAGCACCAGCCGCACCGCGAGGTCGACCGCGAAGGCGATCCACACCGCGTAGGAGACCGCGGTCAGGACGGTGGCGACGTCGGCGTCGAGCCGCGGGTCGAGCACCGGCCAGGCGTAGGCGACCAGGAAGGCCAGGGCCAGCAGGACCAGCGGCACCTCGGAGCGTCGCTCCCACCGCTCGACGCGGCTCACCGCAGCGCCACCGGGTCCGGCTCGCCGGTCTGGACCCGCCACAGCGCGGCGTACGCCCCGTCGGCGGCCAGCAGCTCGTCGTGGGTGCCCGCCTCGGTGACGCGCCCGGCGTCGAGGACCCAGATGCGGTGCGCGTGGCGCACCGTCGAGAGCCGGTGGGCCACCACGAGGGCGGTGCAGCTGCGGGTGGCCACCCGCAACGAGCGCTGGATGGCCGCCTCGGTCTCGTTGTCGACCGCGCTGGTCGCCTCGTCGAGCACCAGCACGCTGGGCCGGCGCAGCAGCGCACGCGCCAGGGCGAGGCGCTGGCGCTGGCCGCCCGAGAGGGTCACACCGCGCTCGCCGACCAGGGTGTCGAAGCCGGCGGCGGTGGCCTCGACGAAGTCGCGGGCGGTGGCGGCCTCGGCGGCCGCGACGACCTCCTCGCGGGAGGCCTCGGGTCGCCCGTAGGCGATGTTGTCGGCGATCGTGCCGGCGAACATGTAGACGTCCTGGGCGACGTAGGCCATCGACCCGCGCAGGGAGTCCCAGTCGAGGTCGCGGGTGTCGTGGCCGTCGAGCAGCACGCTGCCCTCGCGCGGGTCGTCGAAGCGCAGCACCAGGCGCAGCAGCGTGGACTTGCCCGACCCGGTCGCGCCGACGATCGCGTGCGTCTCCCCCGCCGGCACCACCAGGTCGACGCCGTGCAGCACGTCGGGGCCGTCGGCGTACCCGGCCCGGACGCCGCGCAGCTCGATGCGCCCCTGGACCGGACGGGCCAGCGCGGTGCTGCCGGCCGGCACCGAGACCGGCACCGCCAGCAGGGCCAGGATCCGCTGGGTCGAGGCCCGCCCGCGCTGGTAGAGGTCGAGCACGGTGGCGACCTCGGTGAGCGGCCACAGCAGCCGCTGGGTCATGAACACCAGCACCGAGTAGAGCCCGACGGCCAGGTCGCCGCGCAGCACCGACCAGCCGCCGAGCAGCAGCGTGCAGGTGAAGCCGGCCAGGATCGCCATCCGCACCAGCGGCACGAACGCGGCCGAGGAGCGGATCGCGGCGCGGTTGGCCTCGCGGTAGGCGCTGGAGACGCCCGCGATCCGCTCGCGCTCACGGTCCTCGGCGGTGAAGGCCTTGATGGTCGCGACCCCCGCCAGGTTGGCGGCCAGCGCGCCGGACAGGTCGGCCACCGCGTCGCGCACCCGGGCGTAGAGCGGCTCGAGCCGGCGCTGGAAGACCAGCGAGCCGACCACGATCACCGGGATGGGGGTGAAGGCCAGCAGCAGCAGCGTCCACGACGAGGCCGCGAAGACGGCGCCGACGAGCAGCACGTTGAGCACCGTCTGCAGGATCGCCGGCGCGCCGACGTCGAGGAAGCGCTCGAGCTGGTTGACGTCGTCGTTGAGGGTGGCCAGGGTCGAGCCGCTCGAGCGCGACTCGTGCCACGACATGTCGAGGTGCTGGGCGTGGTCGTAGGCCTCGACGCGCAGGTCGTGCTCGACGCCCTGGGCCAGGCCCCGCCACAGCACGTCGGCGGCGTACTGCGAGGCCGACTCGACGATCCAGACCACGACGTTGATCGCGGCCAGCCACCCCAGCTGCGCGTAGCGCGACTCCACCCCCAGCACCGCGCCCACCAGGGAGTCGTCGCCGCGCACGACGACGTCGACCGCCGCGCCGATCAACAGCTCGGGCACCACGTCGGCGACCTTGTTGAGCGTCGACATGACGACGGCCAGGACGAAGCGGCGCCGGTAGGCGCGGTGGCGCTGCCACAGCGCCTGCAACGGCCGGTCGGGGGTGGTCGCGCTCATATTAGGTGACCCTAAGCCAACGGGTCCGACCGGTCGCGGTGGGGCTACTCGGCCTCGACCACGTCGATGAGGAACCACAGGGTCGCGTTGCCGGGGATGTCGGGCGGGCTGCCCTGCGTGCCGTAGCCGTAGGCCGGCGGGATCTGCAGCAGCACCCGGCTGCCGACCGGCACGCCGTCGAGGCCGATGCTCCACCCGGGGATCAGTCCGCTGAGCGGAGAGACGAGCGGCTCGCCGCGCGAGTAGCTCTCATCGAACGGCGCGTCGGCGTCGTACGTCGCGCCGAGGTAGTCGACGGTGACGGTGTCGGAGGCCTTCACCTTCGCCCCGTCGCCCTCCTCGAGCACGACCCGCTGCACGGGGGTGTCGAGCGCGGGCTCGTCGATGCCCTCGAAGTCGAGGCCGACGGGGTCGCCGCCCTCGCTGACCACGCTGGGCTGGCTGTCGGGCGCGGCGTCCTCGGCCTGGTCGCTCGACGGCGTCGGCGCGACCTCCTGCTCCTCCACCAGGTCCATCACGACCACCACGCTGTCGTCGGCGCCCAGCCCGAGGGAGTTGCTCTCGGCGCCCGGGCCCAGCAGGTCGGTGGGCGTGGTGACCGCCACGACCCGCGAGCCGTACGTCGCGCCGTCCATCATCTCGAGGAAGACCTCGCCGACCTGCTCGTCGTTGGGGATCGACTCCGGCGCGCCGTTGTCGTAGTCGCTGAAGACGTCCTCCTGCGTGCTGCCGTTGCCGACGTACACGTAGGTGCTCACCGTGGCGCCCTCGGCGATCTCCTCCCCGTCGCCCTCGACCAGGGTCTCGACCGTCGTCTCCTCCGGCTGCTCGATGGCCCCGCTCCACTCGGCGGTGAGGCTCTCGCCCACCTCGCCGGTGAAGCTGACCTCCTCGGGGCCCCCGGAGGAGCCGGACGAGCCGGTCGCCTCGTCGGCGGAGTCGGACTCGGAGCCGCAGGCCGCCAGGCCGGACAGCAGGACGACGGCGCACAGGGCGGCCAGGGGACGCGAGCGTCGGAGCACGGGCTTCTCCACATCGGAGGGGCGGGGGTCGGGGCGCGAGGGCCCCGGGTCGGGGTCGAACCTACGTCGCCGGTCCTCGCCCCGGCCCGGGCGGGCTCCCCGCACGCGCCCGGTGGTGGCCCCCTACGGTGTGCCCATGACCGCTGTGGGAGACCCCGGACCGTTCTCGGCGCACCTCGGGTTCCGGGTGGTGCGCGCCGACCCCGCGGGCGCCGTCGTGGAGGCCGACCCCGGCCCCGAGCACCTCAACGGCGGCGGCATCCTGCACGGCGGCTACCTCAGCGCCCTGCTCGACAGCGCCACCGGTTGGGCGGTCCACGCCGCCGGACCCGAGGGCATGATCGCGCCGCACGTGCAGCTGAGCTCGCAGTTCGTGCGGGCCGGCGTGGCCGGGGAGCCGCTGGTGTGCACCGCGACCTGCACGAGCAGGGGCGGGCGGATCTGCACGACCCAGGGCGAGATCACCCAGGCTGGTCACGTCATCGCCCGCGCCATCGGCACGCACGCGGTGATCTCGCGGGGCTGACCCGGAGCCTTCGAGCTGAGCTCCCCGGGTAGGAGTCGAACCTACGTCGCTAGTCCTGATTCAAAGTCAGGCGGGCCCTGCCGGCAGACCAACCGGGGAATGAGGACACCACCCTAGGGTCCTCGTGGCCCGACGGGTGGGGGTGGTCGGGTCTAGGGTCGATCGCGTGGACCTGCCCGTGATGCCGCCGGTGCGGCCGATGCTCGCCAAGTCCGTCAAGGGCGTGCCCGACCCCGAGAAGCACGGCGGGCTGTCCTTCGAGCCCAAGTGGGACGGCTTCCGCTGCCTGGTGTTCAAGGACGGCGACGAGGTCGAGCTGACCAGCCGCAACACCAAGCCGCTGACCCGCTACTTCCCCGAGCTCGTCACGGCGGCGCGCGAGCAGCTGCCCGAGCGCTGCGTGCTCGACGGCGAGGTGTTCGTGGCGCTCCCGACGCCCGACGGCGGCCAGCGCCTGGAGTTCGAGGTGCTGCAGGAGCGCATCCACCCCGCCGCCTCCCGCGTCGACATGCTCTCGGAGAAGACACCGGCCGGCTTCGTGGCCTTCGACCTGCTCGCCCTGGGCGGCGAGTCCTACGTCGACCGGCCCTTCGCCGAGCGCCGCGCCGCGCTCGAGGAGGCCCTGGCCCACCTCTCCGACCCCGGGGCCGCCGGGCCGTGCCACCTGACCCGCACCACGACCGACCCTGCCGTGGCCGAGCGGTGGCTGGAGCAGTTCGAGGGTGCCGGGCTCGACGGCGTCGTGGCCAAGCCGCTCGGGGCGGCGTACGTCGAGAACGCGCGCACGATGCTGAAGATCAAGCACGAGCGCACCGCCGACGTGGTGCTGGCCGGCATGCGCGAGCACAAGACCTCCACGCCGGAGCGGCCGCTGCTCGGCAGCCTGCTGCTGGGGCTGTGGAGCGAGGGCGACGACGGGCCGGTGCTGCAGCACATCGGCGTCAGCGCCAGCTTCACCGAGAAGCGACGCGCCGAGCTGTGGGACGAGCTCTCCGAGCTGGCCTGCCCGATCGAGGAGCACCCGTGGGCGCGCTGGCACGAGGGCGCGATCGCCAACCCCGACCGGGTGCCGGGCACCCAGAGCCGCTGGAGCGCCGGCAAGGACCTCTCGTTCGTGCCGCTGCGCCCCGAGCGGGTGCTGGAGGTCAAGTACGACCACATGGAGGGGCGCCGCTTCCGCCACACCGCGCACTTCAAGCGCTGGCGCGACGACCGGGACCCCACCTCCTGCGGCTACGAGCAGCTCGACGAGGTCACCGGCTACGACCTCGACCAGGTGCTCGGACAGGGGTAGGTCCGGGCCGTTGCGGGACTACGATGGAGCCATGGCCGACTACGACGTCGTACTCCTGATCGAGAAGGCGCTCTCCACCGCCGACGCCACCCAGGTGCGCTCGCTGCACACCGAGCTGACCGCGGAGGGCGAACGGGTGCGCTACCACGTGCTGCTGCCGCTCGAGGACGCCGCGGCGCGCGTGGAGGCCGCGATGGGCTCGCTCTCGGGCGGCGAGATGCTGGCCTCGCCGGCCATGACGATGTCGGAGATCGACCTCGACGCCGTGCGCCAGGACTGCCGCGAGCGCTCCGAGGCCGAGCTCGGCGCGACCCTGGAGCACCTGCGCCGCGCCGGCGCCGAGGCGACCGGACGGATCATCACCGAGCCCCCGGTCGACGCGCTGGCCGCCGAGGTGGCCGCCGTCGACGGCCGTGAGGCGATCGTGCTGACCCGGCCCCACATCGTCGCCGAGCTCTTCCACCTCGACTGGACCTCGCAGGCCCGCCGCAAGCTGGGCGTGCCGGTGCTGCACCTGCTCGAGCACGAGACCTTCGACGAGCAGGCCGGCGGGCCCGAGGGCATCAGCGGCGCCTGAGCGGGCGGCGTACGCCGGCTGGAGCGGCTAGAACTCGTAGCCGAAGCGCTCGAGGTCGGCCGCGAAGACCTCGGCCACCCGGTCGCGCATCTCGTCGGTGTACTGCACCCGGTAGTCGCTGCTGGGCCCGGTGTTGGCATGCATGGTCGTGCCGGGCCAGGCCAGCTCGAGCCGGTCGAAGACCTCGTGCAGGTCAGCGTCGAAGCGCTCCTGGCGGCCGATGAAGTCGGCCTCGCGCTGCTTGGTGCGCAGGTAGCTGACCTGGGTGCGCCGCAGCTCGCGCTGCTCCTGGGTGCCGCGCAGCACGAACGCCTCGAAGTCGGGGCAGGTCGCGAGCACCCGCTTCCACAGCCGGTTGTGGTCCATCTGGTTGGCGGCCTTCTCGACGCCCGCCGCCGCGTCGGCCTCGGCGCGCTTGATCATCGCCCACCACGAGTAGAGCCGCGCCCACGGGTTGCGCACGAAGCCGAAGACGAAGTAGTCCGACAGCTCGGGGTAGGTGCGCAGCGCCGGACCGAGCCGGGCGTGGCGGCCGCCGCCGAGCCCGGGCAGGAACTCGAAGTCGGGCAGCGCCTCCTGCAGCATCCGGTCGATGGTGATGCCACCGGTCTTCTGCACGTGCACGAACAGCACGCGGGCCGAGTGCGAGACCATCATGGGCGCAAAGTACCAGCGCCTCGTCGCCCGCAGACCGCACCCGCGGTGTTACCAAACCCTGGACCGATTGTGGATGAGGCGTTCCCCCACGTCGCCGGTTCCGCTCCTAGTGTTGAGCCATGAGGTCGCCGGGGGGCGGCCTCACCGGTCGGACCGGGGAGCATGCCGCGATTCTGGGGGGAACGCGGACTCGCTCCGGACCGACCAGCGCGTCCGAGAATCCGGGGGGAGACTCGGACGCAGAGACGGGAGCCCGTCCGGTGCAGCTGAGACTCCGCCGGGCGGGCCCTTTCCGTTCTCAGGCCCCGCCGGCCGCCGGCGTCAGTCCTCGATGCGGTTGCCGTCGGCGTCCCAGTGCCCGGCCACCTTCTTGCTCGGCTGCACCCGCGGCGGCTCACCCGGCATCTTCGGGTGGTCCGGCGGGTAGGGCATCTCTCCCCCGGGCAGCTCCTCGTAGAGGTCGAGCAGCGGCTGGATCGAGAACGCCTCGTCGTCGATGCCGGCCCACGGGTCACCGCCGTCGGCGAGCCGCTCGGGCACCGTGAAGAGGTTCAGCTCGCGCGGGTCGACGATCCCGGCCAGGTCGTCCCACGACAGCGGTGTCGAGACCGGTGCGCCGGGCAGCGGACGCAGCGAGTACGCCGAGGCGATGGTGCGGTCGCGGCAGTTCTGGTTGTAGTCGACGAAGATCCGCTCGCCCCGCTCCTCCTTCCACCAGGCCGTGGTCACCTGCTCGTCACGGCGCTCCAGCGCACGGCCGAAGCCGATGGCGGCGTGCCGCACGTCGAGGAACTCCCAGCGCGGCTCGATGCGCACGTAGACGTGCACACCCCGGTTGCCCGACGTCTTCACGTACGCCGTGAGTCCCAGCTCGGCGAGCAGCTCGCGCGCCACCCCGGCCACCCGCACGGCGTCGGCGAAGCTCGTGCCGGGCTGCGGGTCGAGGTCGATGCGCAGCTCGTCGGGGTGGTCGACGTCGTCGCGGCGCACCGGCCAGGGGTGGAAGGTCAGCGTGCCCATGTGGGCACACCACACGGGCACCGCGATCTCGGTGGGGCAGATCTCGTCGGCGGTGCGCCCAGAGGGGAACGTGACCGTGGCGGTCTCGAGGTAGTCGGGCGCCCCCTTGGGCACCCGCTTCTGGTAGAACGCCTCGGCCTTCGAGTCCTGCGGGCCGGTGGCCAGGCGCATGCCCTCGCGCACCCCCGAGGGCCAGCGCTCCAGCGCGGTGGGGCGGTCGCGCAGCGCGCGCATCAGCCCGTCCTCGACCGAGGCGACGTACTGCGCGACCATCAGCTTGGTCACCTCGGGCGTGCGCCCGGTCGCCTCGTAGATGATCCGGTCGGGGCTCGAGACGCGCACCGCGCGCCCGCCCGCCTGCACCTCGGCCGCGCTCGCCTTCGCCATGGCGCCACCCTAGGCGGCCCCGCCCCACCGTTGGTCGAGCAGCGAGGCGCCCTCCGTTGGTCGAGCAGCGAGGGCCGAAGGCTCGAGCGTCGCCGAGACCCCGCGAGTCCATGGCGTACGGCGAGCACGGCACTCACCGGGTCTCGGCGACGCTCCTCGCTGACGCTCGTCACTGCTCGACCAACGGCGGTCGTTGGTCGAGCGACGCCGAGACCCCGTGAGCCCATGGCGTACGGCGAGCGCGTCACTCACCCGGTCTCGGCGACGCTCCTCGCTGGCGCTCGTCACTGCTCGACCAACGGAGGCGACGCTCCTCGCTGGCGCTCGTCACTGCTCGAC
>NZ_JBDYKJ010000025.1:0-58072 GCF_040012395.1 Nocardioides sp. 31GB23
CGCCCCCCCCCCCCCCCCCCCCCCGGCCGTGGCCGTCGGTCAGGTCGGACCAGGTCGGACCAGGGTCAGGCGATCGCCAGCGGGTCGAGGTCCTCGTGGTCGGTGACGCGCTCCGCGAGCCCACCGAGGTGGTGGCTGCCGTCGCCGAGCAGGTGCTCGAGCATCGTCAGCACCGACATGTAGGACCCCACGGCGTACTCCGCGGTCATGCCGATGCCGCCGTGCAGCTGGATGGCCTCCTGGCCCACGTGCCGCCCGGCCCGGCTGACCTGCAGCCCGGCGCGGGCCGCCGCGTCGCGCACGGCGACCGGGTCGCCGCTCTCGACGACCATGGTGGCCCACTGCACGAGACTGGTGGCCAGCTCGAGCGAGACGTACATGTCGGCGGCCCGGAAGGTCAGCGCCTGGAAGGTGCTGAGCGGCACCCCGAACTGCTTGCGGCTCTTGAGGTACGACGTGGTCTGCGCGAGCGCGACCTCCATCGCCCCGATCGCCTGGTTGCCGGCCATGATCCGGCCCAGGTCGAGGATGGTGGCGATGCTGCCGGTCAGGTCGCGGCCCGGCTCGCCCAGCGGCGTGGCCGGGGTGGCGTCGAGCACGACCTTGGCCGCGCGGCCCCCGTCGTACGTCGGGTAGGCGCTGCGGGTGGCCGCCTCGCCGTCGACGACGAAGAGGCCGGTGCCGCCGTCGGGCAGCCGGGCGCTGACCACGAGGGTCTCGGCCCGCGCGCCCTGGACGACCGGTTCCTTGGTGCCGCTCAGGCTCCACGAGCCGCCGTCGTCGGTGGCGGTGACCGCGGAGGCGGTCGGTGCCCAGCGCGAGCCCGGCTCGTCGTGGGCGAAGGCCAGCAGCCGCTCGCCGGCGGCCAGCGAGCCGAGGAGCTCGCTGCGCTGCTCGGCGCTGCCGCAGGCCTGCACCAGGCCGCCGGCGAGCACCACCGCGGTCACGTAGGGCTCGGGGGCCACCACGCGCCCCAGCTCCTGGCACACGATCGCGATCTCGACCGGGCCGGCGCCCACGCCGCCGTCGTCCTCCGAGAACGGCAGGCCCAGCAGGCCCATCTCGGCCATCTGGGTCCAGGTCTTCTCGGAGAAGCCCGGGTCGGCCTTGGTGGTCTGGCGACGCTGCTCGAAGTCGCCGTACGCCTTGGTCAGCAGCCCGCGCACCGCGTCGCGGAGGGCGTTCTGCTCGTCGTCGTAGGTGAAGTCCATGTCTGCTCCTCAGAGTCCCAGGATCGTGCGGGCGATGATCTGGCGCTGGATCTCGTTGGACCCGCCGTAGATCGAGGCCTTGCGCAGGTTGAGGTACGTCGGCGTGGTGTGGTGCGTCCACTCCTCGAGCGCGCTGTCGGCACCCGCGCCGGAGGCGATGCTCGCGGGGCCCGCGAGGTCGACCATCAGCTCGCTGACCGCCTGCTGCAGCTCGGTGCCGCGCAGCTTGAGCACCGACGAGGCCGGGTGCGGCTCGCCGTCGGCGGAGTGGGCGACCACGCGCAGCGCGGTCAGCTCGAGGGCCAGCAGGTCGTTCTCGAGCTCGGCGATGCGCGCCGCGAGCAGCGGCTCGGAGGCCCGCTCGCCGGCCAGCGACTTGGCCCGGGCCAGGATGCGCTTGGTGGTGCCGACCGGTGCGACGCCGACCCGCTCGTTGCCGAGCAGGAACTTCGCGATCGTCCAGCCGCTGTTGAGCTCGCCGACCAGGTTGTCGGCCGGCACGCGCACGTCCTCGAACCAGACCTCGTTGACCTCGTGGCCGCCGTCGATCAGCTCGATGGGGCGCACCGTCAGGCCGGGGCTGGTCATGTCGATGAGCAGCATCGAGATGCCGGCCTGCTTCTTGACGTCGGGGTCGGTGCGCACGAGCGTGAAGATCCAGTCGCCGTGCTGGCCGAGCGTGGTCCAGGTCTTCTGGCCGTTGACGATCCAGTCGTCGCCGTCCTTGACCGCGGTGGTGCGCAGGCTGGCGAGGTCGGAGCCGGCGTCGGGCTCGGAGAAGCCCTGGCTCCACCAGATGTCGAGGTTGGCGGTCTTGGGCAGGAACCGCTCCTTGATCTCCTGGCTGCCGAACTGGGCGATCACCGGGCCGATCATGCTGGCGTTGAAGGCCAGCGGCGTGGGCACACCGGCGCGCTGCATCTCCTCGTTCCAGATGTGGCGCTGCAGGTCGCTCCAGTCCTGGCCGCCCCACTCGGTGGGCCAGTGCGGCACGGCGAGCCCGGCCTTGTTGAGGGTCTGCTGGCTCTCGACGATCTGCTCCTTGGTGAGCTCACGTCCCTCGATCACCGCGCGCCGGATGTCCTCGGACACCTCGGTGGTGAAGAAGGTGCGCATCTCCTCGCGGAACTTCTGGTCCTCGGCGGACAGGGCAAGCTGCATCCGGGCCTCTCTCGGATCGGGTGGCGCCTCGTGGGACGAGGAGCGGTCGTGTCCATCATGGCCCCTGCGGGCAACGCGTGGGGCACCCGCACCGCTGCTGCCGTGCAGCCCGTGGCGGGCCGACCAGTCGGGGTTGTGGCCGGCGCCCAAAGACCCGTCCCGCGCCTCACACGTCGACCGCGACCTCCTCGCCGAGACGTGCCCCGTGGCGCAGCTCGAGGTCGTCGCCCGACCAGAACCGGCCCGGGTCGTAGTAGTTGCTGGGCAGGTCGTCGGGCAGCAGCCCCATCGCGACGTACGCCGTGGCGACCACCTCGGCGCAGTAGGTCAGCTCGGCCCGTGCCGCGCGGCGTACGCGACCCCGGGCCCAGCGGCCCACGAGCGCGGCCGTGCTGGGGAAGGGGGTGCCGTCGAGGCGGGCGATGCTGCTCAGCAGCGCGTCCTCCATCGCCGGCGTGACCTCGGCCTCGAGCTGGCGCAGCCACGCCCGCTGCTCGTAGCGTCCCGTCCACTGGCCCACGGCCTCGCGCAGGTCGTGCAGCTGGACCCCGCGCTGGTGCTTGCCGCTCCACACGTCGACCAGGCCCTTGCCCAGCTCGGCGTGCCACATCAGCGGCGGCAGGTCGTCGACGACCACGGCCATCCCGACGTGGTTGACCGGGGCGTTGGTCAGCACCCGGATCGCCTGGTCGGCGACCGAGCGGCCGCGGAAGAGCCACAGGTCGCCGGTGCGGGTCAGCTCGACGGCCTCGTCGAGGCCGATCGGTCCCCCCGCGCGGTGCCGGCCCGGGCCGCGGTGTCGTGGGTGCTCCATGGTGGGAGAGTCTGGGGCATGAGGGCGAGCAGGGTGTGGAAGGTGCTGGGCGTGGCCGGGCTGGCCGGGGTGGCCGCGACCGGGGCGGTGGTCGCCCGCGACCAGCGGCGGCGGGCGCGGTTGAGCCCCGACGAGGTGCGGGCCCGCCTGCACCAGCGGGTCGCCGAGGCCTCTTCGCAGGAGCCCCGTCAGGTCGACTGATCCCTCAAGCGCCTCGACGTCGGTCGACGTTGGTTGAGGAGGTTGCGCAGCAACCGTCTCGAAACCACCGTCGTCCACAGGCATCACGTCGTCCTGCGTACGACGCCGCCCGCCCGGGCAGGAGCCCCGGCATGCCCTACACCTACATGGTCCAGTGCTCCGATGGCCGCTACTACGTCGGAAGCACCTGGGACCTCGATCGTCGCCTCGCCGAGCACAACGCCGGGACCGGCGCCGAGTTCACCAGGCGACGCAGGCCCGTCCGTCTGGTCTGGAACGCGCAGTTCGACTCCATCGCCGACGCCTTCGCCTACGAGAAGCGCATCCAGGGGTGGCGCCGCGAGAAGCGCGAGGCGCTCGTCCGAGGGGACTTCGCGGCGTTGCCCGAGCTGGCGAGCCGGAGCTGGTGGGCGCAGCAGCAGCGCAGGGGCACGTGACGTCACGGTGGTTTCGAGCAACCCAGCGGCCAACCCCGGGCCGCGCCATGGCGCGGGGAATTCGACACATCGGTCACTCCAGGCCAACGGCGTCTCAGGAGTGTCGTACTTCCGTATCAGACGGTTGCTGCGCAACCTCCTCAACCAACGTGGGGCGTTGCTGCGCAACCTCCTCAACCAACGTGGGGCGTTGCTGCGCAACCTCCTCAACCAACGTGGGGCTCACTGGCCGAGCATCGCCCCGACGCGCTGGCGCTGGAAGCCGGGGAAGACGACGGCGGGGGAGGCAGTGGTGCGGGCGGCGACGACCTCGGCGAGCACGGAGCGGTAGTCGGTGGTGACGGGCACGTCGGCGTCGAGGCCGGAGCCCAGCGGCGTCCAGGAGCCGTGGTAGCCGCCGCGCACCCCGGCGCCGGCCAGGAGCATCACGGTGCCCCAGCCGTGGTCGAGGCCGTGGTTGGCGTTCTCGGCGACCCGGCGCCCGAACTCCGAGACCGTCACCAGCGTGACCCGCTCGGCGACCGGGCCCAGGTCGGCGAAGAAGGCGGCGATGCCGCGGGCCAGGGAGTCGCCCTCGCGGCGCATCCGGCCCCAGGCCAGGGTGCCGAGGTCGGTGTGCATGTCCCAGTCGCCGTGGTCGACGGTGACCAGCGAGACGCCGACGTCGCCGCGCAGCGTGCGTGAGACCGAGGCCAGGGCCCGGCCCAGGTCGTCGTCGGGGTACGCCGCGCTCCGGTCGGCCTGCGCGCGCGCCGGCTCGAGGTCGCCCACCGCCTGCATGGCCGAGCGGAAGGACCGGCCCATCGGGGTCGGCGACTTCTTCCACATCCGCTCCAGCGAGCGCACCCGGGTGCCGTGGGGGTCCCACTTGTCGTCGCCGGCGATGCCGGTCTTGTCCAGGGAGCGGAAACCCATCACCGGCTCGGGGCCGAAGAGCGAGGTGGGCACCTCGGCCCGTCCCGCCGCGAGGCCCTGCAGCGGGGACGAGCCGGGCAGCTCGCCGAGCAGCCGGTTGAGCCAGCCGACCCGCTCGGTGGAGCCCGGGGCGGCGTCCTCGACGGCCTCCATCGCAGCGAAGTGCGACCGGTTCACCACCGGCAGCCCGGTGCCGTGCACCGTGGCCAGCCGGCCCGAGCGCCACAGGGGCAGCAGCGGCTCGAGAGAGGGATGCAGGCCGAAGAAGCCGTCGGGCACCAGCAGCTTCTCGGCCGGTACGGCGATCCGGGGGCGCGCCGCGTAGTAGGCCGGGTCGCCGTGGGGCACGACGAGGGAGAGCCCGTCGGCCGCCCCCCGCAGGGACAGCACGACCAGCACCGAGCCGGCGCCGGCCGTCGACGTCGCCGCCGCGGTGGGCGCGCCCGCGGCGGCCGGGCCGGCGGCGCTGACCACGGCGGAGCCGACGCTCCAGGTCAGACCGGCGGCGCCGAGACCGCGCAGCAGACCGCGCCGCGACAGGGCGGCGTACTCGGGGCAGCCGCAGGGGGACGGGCTGCCGGGGGTGATGAGCTCGGGGGTGCTCACGGGGAACCTCAGCGGTGGTAGTGGTGTGGATGGTCGAGCAGCACGCCGAGCAGCCGGTTGAACTGCCAGGCGATCAGCCGGTGGTCGCGGGTGATCCTCTCGCCGGGGCGGGCCTCGACCGCCTCGCAGGCCGCGCGGAGCAGCTGCCGGCTGGAGCGGCGCCCGTGCACGGCGCGGGAGAGGTGGTCGACGAGGTCGCGGAACTCGATGGGCAGCTCGGGGGTCCACTGCTGGGGGGACTGCCAGGTGACGCCCTCCTTGGGCCACCAGCCACCGGCCAGCGACCAGTGCACGTCCATCGAGGCGAGGGCCCGGCTGGGCGAGGCCCACGGGTCGCCGTGCAGGGGCGGGCCGTCGGGGCGCGGCCAGGCGGCCGGGCGCATCCCGACGGCGTCGCTCTGCCACAGCACGGCGTTGGCGGCGTGGTCGCCACCCTTCGGGGCCACCACCCGGGCGCCGAGCGCGCGGTAGGAGGCCACGACGTCCTCGGCGGGGTCGCGCAGCTTCTGGCCCTTGGCCTGGCGGAACTCCTGCGTGCGCACGAGGGCGCGCAGCACCGGCACCACGGCGGTGTCGTGCGCCAGGTAGACCTCGGCCAGCTCGTCGACGACCTGCTCGGAGGGCGTGTCGCTGATGAACTTGACCGCCAGCTTGCGTGCGATGCGTCGCGCGGTGGCGGGGTGCCGGGCCAGGTGGCGGAGGTAGCGGCGGGTCAGGGCACGACCGTCGGGGTCGGCGTTGGCGTCGCGGAAGTCGCCGACCGCGACCGGGCCGGTCCAGTGGTCCTTCTGCGAGTAGGAGGCCTCCCAGGTGCGCCACAGGTCGACGCGCCAGCCGGTGAGGATGCGCGCGGAGGCCTTGACGTCGTCCTCGGTGTGCGCCCCGACGCCGAGGGTGTGCAGCTCGAGCAGCTCGCGGCCCAGGTTCTCGTTGGGGTGCGCCTTCGTCGAGGTGGCGTTGTCGAGGAAGATCAGCATCGCCGGGTGCGTGATCGCCTCGACGAGCAGCTCGTCGAAGCGCCCGAGGGCGTGGCGACGCACGACGTCGCCGTACGACGAGCGCCACACGCCCTGGGCGTCGCCGTTGGCCGGCACGTGCAGGTGGGACTCCCAGAAGTCGGTCATCACCTCGTGCACCTGGTGGCTCGAGGTCATCCGGCGCACCAGCAGGCGCCGGGCGTAGTCGGCCATCACCTCCCAGGTGCCGCGCCCGCCGTCGACCTGGCGCTTCCAGATGGTGGCGGCGTCGAGGTGCAGGTCGGGCCACCAGTCGCACAGCCGGGCGTCGGCGGCGGCGTCGTAGGGCCGGTCGAGCTGGGCGTCGAACCAGGCGAGCCCGCCGCCGGCGCGCTTGACCGAGCTGACGAGCTCGGGGGTCAGCCCGTAGGAGAAGCGCAGCGCCAGGTGCCGGGCACCGCCCCCGAGGGTGGGGGTGCTCCGGTAGCGACCGGGTGCGTACGGCGACGGCACGGGCGGGCCTCTTCTCGGCGGGGGTGAGGGGACGGCGGGGCGTCGCCGGGGGACGACGCGGGTCCACTCTGGGGTGCCGGACGTCGTCTCGGCAGGTCTGCGGGCCCGATCCGGCCGCTCGTCGCCGAGATCTGGCCGACCGGTGCCCGGCATGGCCCGAACG
Source organism: Nocardioides sp. 31GB23 (assembly GCF_040012395.1). Taxonomy (NCBI): domain Bacteria; kingdom Bacillati; phylum Actinomycetota; class Actinomycetes; order Propionibacteriales; family Nocardioidaceae; genus Nocardioides; species Nocardioides sp. 31GB23. The sequence goes on from NZ_JBDYKJ010000025.1 coordinate 6,978, forward strand.
GACTACGTCGGTCGCAGCCGAGGGTCGGTAGGGTCGGCCCACCCGTCCTGATCCCACCCCGACCTCTGGAGGCCATCCGTGTCCGAGCAGAACCCCTTCCCGCCTCCTCCGCCGCCCTCGGGCGAGCCGGTGGCGGGCCACCAGCCGCCGCAGGCCTACGGCAACGCGCCGCAGGCCTACGGCAACGCGCCGCAGGCCTACGGCCAGGCCCAGCTCGCAGGACAGGGGCCGGGCCCGGTGGGCGAGGTGCGCAGCACCGGTGTGGCGATGCTGCTCTTCGTGGTCACCTTCGGCATCTACGGGTGGTACTGGTGGTTCAAGGTGCACGAGGAGATGAAGCGCCACACCGGTCAGGGCATCGGTGGCGTGGTCGCCCTGGTGCTGGCGATCTTCGTCGGCATCGTGATGCCCTACCTGACCTCCGCCGAGGTCGGCACGATGCAGGAGCGGGCCGGGCGCCGGCGCACGGTGAGCGGCGCGACCGGGCTCTGGTACTTCCCGGGCATGTTCATCCTCGTCGGCCCGATCATCTGGTTCGTCAAGACCAACGGCGCGATCAACGACTACTGGCAGTCGCTGGGCGCTCGCGGCTGAGCCCCGGGGGGTCCGCGAGGTCCCACAGGTGCCGGCTGCTCGGCACCAGGTCGAGGTCGCGGTCGGCGCCGATGCGGGCCACGCTGGTCATCAGCTGCTCGAGGCGCCGACCGAGCTCGGCGTCGTCGCCGCCGCTGCCGTAGAACGCGTGCACGTCGTGCACGGCGGCCGCGGGGAACAGCTCCTCGACCAGCGCCTCGACGCGCTCGTCCGCCGGGTCCGGTGCGCCCAGCGGGGCGGTGCAGATGTTCTGCACGTAGCCGGAGGTGGCCTGGGTGCGGATCGCCACGCCGGTGTGCTCCACCAGCCACCGGTGCAGCCAGGTCTCCCGGTCGAGCTCGGCGGGACGACGCAGCACCGCCACGTTGGCCAGCTCCTCGGCCCGGGTGCCGTCGTAGCGCTCGGCAGGGTCGAGGCGACGTCGTTCGTCGACCACCCAGCCCGAGGCCGCCCCGACCGCGGCGGTGACCAGCGCGCCCACGCCGGCCGGGTCGCGGGCCGGGTCGACCCAGACGCTGAGCACCGCGCTCACCGGGGCCGCGGTGGCCAGCCGCAGCGCCGGTGCGACGTGCTCGTCGTCGACGTTGAGCTGCACCCGCAGCGCACCGGCGCCGGCCAGCCCCGCGCGCAGCCCGGCCGCGCCCAGCGGCGCCGGGTCGGCGCGCACCACGAACATGGTCTTGGTCGTGCCGGGCGGCAGCCAGGTGGTCATGCGCGCGAGCCTAGAGGGGCGGCTCGTCAGGCGCCGGGGAGCGCGTGCACGAGCCCGCGCACCAGGTCGTACGTCGCCCGGTCGGCCGCCGCGACCAGGCCCGCCGGGGCGGGGTCCTGGGGACGGTAGGGCCCGCCCTCGAAGGTCCCCAGCACACCACCGGCCTCGCTGAGCAGCAGCGACCCGGGCGCGTGGTCCCACGGCTTGGTCTTGCGGTAGAGCGCGTAGTCGGCGCCGGCGTCGCCGCCCTCGACCACGCGCGGGTAGTCGACGCCGCAGCAGACCCAGGTCAGCTCCAGTGCGTCCAGCGTGCCCAGCGCCCGTCCGATCCAGCCGCGGCGCGAGGTCACGCCGCGCAGCCGCTCACCGACCGGTGGCCGGGTGATCCGCTGCCCGTCGCGCCAGGCGCCCCGCCCGCGCTCGGCGACGTACGCCGTGCGGTGCTGGGGCTGCCAGATCCAGCTGCGCTCGACCTCGCCGCCGCGCAGCTCGGCGATCATCATCGCGTGGTCGGGGGAGCCCTTGACGAAGTTCTTGGTGCCGTCGACCGGGTCGATGGTGAACGCGTGGTCGGCGTCGGCGAAGCGGGCGAGCACGGAGTCGTCGTCCTCGGCGGCCTCCTCGCCCAGGACGACCGCGCCCGGGTAGGCGTCCTGGAGCACCTCGGTGAGCCGGACCTCGGCCTCGCGGTCGGCGACGGTGACGAGGTCACCGGGGTTCTTCTCCTCGACCTCGGCGTCGCCGAGGCTGCGGAAGCGGGGCTCGACGACCTCCTCGCCCACGGTCCGGAGCAGGGTCAGCACGTCGGATGTCTGCACGTGCTGACCGTACCCAGGTCGGGCTCAGGCCGAGGCGGGCAGGCCCGTCGCGGGCAGGTCGTCGGCGGGCAGGGGCACCAGCCGCTGGTCGGTGGCCAGGTGCACCACGTCGGAGGCCACCCCGGCGCGCCGGCAGGCCCGGCCCAGCTCGCGGGCCCACGCCCGGTCGATGTCGTCGGGGCCGTGGCGCCCGGGCCGGCTGCGCAGGAAGACCCAGCGGCCCGGCGGCGTGCCGCCGACGCGCAGCAGCATGGTCGTCAACGAGTCGAGGTCGTCGCGGACCGGCTCGCCGGCGCAGTCATCGATCTCGAGCAGGCGCCGGGTGGGCCGGTCGTCGTCGCCGATGTGCAGCACCCAGGTGGAGGTGCGGGTGAAGCCGAGCTCGCCCATCAGCGCCTGCCACAGCCGCAGCAGGTCGCTCTGGCTGCGCACGGGGGCGGGGTCGTGGGAGAGGGGCGTGGGGTCGGGTGTGGTGTCCATGGCGAGCACGCTGCCCCCTCTCGCCGCCGCCCGCGACCGGCTCTCCACAGGGTGCCGGGCCAGCCGGCCGGCGGCCGTCGGCGGTCCACAGGTGAGCACGGCAGGGCTTGACGCAGCGGCGCCGGAGTGCGGCCTCACAGCACCGAGCGGTAGACCTCCATGGTCCGCTCCGCGATGGCCGGCCACCCGAAGGACTCCACGGCGCGCTGCCGCCCGGCCCGGCCCATGGTCGCGGCCCGGTCGGGGTCGGTGACCAGCGAGGTCAGCGCCTCGGCGAAGTCGGCGACGTAGCGCTCGGGGTCGAGTGGCGTGCCGCTGCCGTCGTCGGCCTGCTCGATCGGCACCAGCAGCCCGGTGGGCTCCGCAGCGCCGCCGGGTGCGACGACCACCTCGGGGATGCCGCCGGTGGCGGTGGCCACCACGGCCGTCTCGCAGGCCATCGCCTCGAGGTTGACGATGCCGAGCGGCTCGTAGACCGACGGGCAGGCGAAGACGGTCGCGGCGCTGAGCAGGGCGACCACGTCGGCGCGCGGCAGCATGTCGGCGATCCACACGACACCGTCGCGCCCGGCGCGCAGGTCGGCGACCAGCGCCTCGACCTCGGCCATGATCTCGGGGGTGTCCGGGGCCCCCGCGCAGAGCACCACCTGCACGTCGGGGGGCAGGGCGGCCACGGCGCGCAGGAAGAGCGGCAGTCCCTTCTGGCGGGTGATCCGCCCGACGAAGACCACCGAGGGCCGGTCGGGGTCGACGCCGAGGCGGCGTACGCGCTCGGGGTCGTCGACGGGGGTCCACAGCGCGGTGTCGATGCCGTTGTGCACCGTGTGCACCCGGGCCGGGTCGACGGCGGGGTAGGAGCGCAGCACGTCGTCGCGCATCGCCGCCGACACCGCGATCACCGCGGCCGCCGACTCGTACGCCGTCCGCTCGACCCACGAGGAGAGCCGGTAGCCGCCGCCGAGCTGCTCGGCCTTCCAGGGCCGCAGCGGCTCCAGGGAGTGCGCCGAGACCACGTGCGGCACGTCGTGCAGCAGGCCGGCCAGGTGCCCGGCGAAGTTGGCGTACCAGGTGTGGGAGTGCACCAGGTCGGTGCCGGCGCAGCCGGCCGCGATGGCCAGGTCGACGCCCATCGTGCGCAGCGCGGCGTTGGCGCCCGTGAGATCGGGGAGATCGGCGTAGGAGGAGGTCAGCGGCTCCTCGCGCGGCGCGCCGAAGGCGTGCACCCGGGCGGTGAGGTCGTCGCGCGCCCGCAGCGCGCGCACCAGCTCGGCCACGTGAACGCCGGCGCCGCCGTACACCTCGGGCGGGTACTCCTTGGACAGCACATCGACTCGCACACCACGAACCTACTCGTCCCGCGCCGGTGCTGTGCAGCCCCAGCGTGTCGGGCGTCACGGGCAGTACGGTGTCGCCATGAGCTCCTCGGCGCGCAAGAAGGTCCTGGCGATCGTGCTGGCCGGCGGGGAGGGCAAGCGGCTGATGCCGCTGACCGCCGACCGCGCCAAACCGGCGGTGCCCTTCGCCGGGATCTACCGGCTCATCGACTTCGCGCTGAGCAACGTCGTGAACTCCGGCTACCTCAAGGTGGTCGTGCTGACGCAGTACAAGTCGCACAGCCTCGACCGCCACGTCTCGCAGACCTGGCGGATGTCGACGCTGCTGGGCAACTACGTCACCCCGGTCCCGGCGCAGCAGCGGGTGGGCAAGCACTGGTACCTCGGCAGCGCCGACCACGTCTACCGCATGGACTTCGCGCAGATGGTCGACCAGCACGTCGAGAGCGGCGCGGCCTGCACCGTGGCGGCGATCCGCCAGCCGATCGAGATGGCCGACCAGTTCGGGGTCATCGACGTGCACCCCGACGCGCCCTCGCGCATCCGCGACTTCCTGGAGAAGCCGACCGACCCCGTCGGACTGCCCGACAGCCCGGGCGAGGTGCTGGCCTCGATGGGCAACTACGTCTTCGACGCCGACGCCCTGGTCGACGCGGTGACCCGCGACGCGACGACCACCGGCTCCAAGCACGACATGGGCGGCGACATCGTGCCGGCCTTCGTGCGCCGCTCGCAGGCGGGCGTCTACGACTACAAGGACAACGTGGTGCCCGGCGCCACCGACCGAGACAAGGGCTACTGGCGCGACGTCGGGACCCTGGGCTCCTACTACGCCGCCCACATGGACGTCGTCTCACCGCTGCCGGTCTTCAACCTCTACAACTTCGACTGGCCGATCTACACCTCCTACGGCCCCCAGCCGCCCGTCAAGGTCGTGCAGGGCTCCGACGGCACCCCGGGCGTGACCGACGAGGCGGTGCTCTCGCCGGGGGTGGTGGTGACCGGCGGGCAGGTACGCCGCTCGGTGCTCTCGCCGGCCTGCTGGGTCGACAGCGGCGCCGACGTGAGCGGCTCGGTGCTGCTCAACGGCGTGATCATCGGGGCCGGCGCGGTGGTGTGTGACGCCATCCTCGACAAGAACGTGGTCGTGCCCGCGGGTGCGCGCATCGGCGTCGACCCCGAGGAGGACCTGGCTCGCGGACTGATCGTGCAGGACGGGCTGACCGTGATGGGCAAGGACCAGCAGCTGCCGCGCTGAGGTCTCCTGCCCGCGGGCCGGGCGTCAGCCCGGGCGTCAGCCAGCCCAGGGACGCACCCGGACCTCGACGGGCATGCGATCGGCCTCCGGGACAACGACGGGGTCGGTGCGCCGTGCCAGCATCCGCTCCTGCACCAGGCGGTCGTGCGGCTCGTCGGTCCAGTCGTTGCCGTCCATCCCGACGAGCCACACGAGCCCCCGTCCGTCGTGGGGCTCGTCGACGACCAGGGCGATCGAGTACGTCGCCGACGCCCCCGCCCGCCGCTGTGCCCAGTCGAGCACCTGCAGGACGTCGGCCCCGGTGACGTCGTAGGTCGCGGTCGTGCCGCCGGGCGCCTCCGTGCCGCCCACGCTGGCGCCGCCCTGGACGTAGACGCGGTAGCGCCATGCGGGCCGTTCCCAGGAGGAGTCGCGCTCGTCGACGCGGGCGATGTCGATCGAGGTCATGAAGGCATCGTGCCTGAGCCCGGCAGGGGCGGCAGGACGCCCGCGGCGCGCCCCACCTCGGCGTACGCCTCGGCGAGGGTGGCGACGGTCTCGTGCGCGTTGAGGCCCGAGGGGTTGGGCACCACCCACAGGGCGCTGCCGGCCATCGTCTCGGGTTGGGGCCCGACCTCGGCCCTGGGCACGCCGAACGCGCTGCGGTACGCCGTCACGCCGGCCACCGCGACCACGCGCGGGCGCACCTCGGCGACCAGCGCGCGCAGGCGCTCGCCGCCCTCGACCAGCTCGGCGCGTGAGAGCTCGGAGGCCTTGGCGGTGGCGCGTCGCGCCAGGTTCGTGATGGCGATGCCGCGCCGGCGCAGCACGTCGCGCTCCGCCTCGCTCATCCCGGCCGCCGGGTCGATCGGCTCCTCGATCACCCCCGCGCGCAGCAGCGCGGGGTAGAAGCGGTTGCCGGGGTGGGCGAAGTGGGTGCCGGTCGCGGCGGTCCACAGCCCGGGGTTGATGCCCACGAAGAGCAGCCGCACGTCGGGGCCCACCAGGTCGGGCACCTCCGCGTCACGGAAGGACTCCAGCTCGGCGCGAGAGAACGATCGACCCACGGCCCGAGCCTCCCACGCCCCGCAGCCCCAGCGCCGAGCCGGCCCGTTCGAACCGGCCGGCTCGGCGTGGAACCGCGGCGGCGTGGGTACCGTCGCACCCTCATGCGACCTCTCGGAGCCCTCCTGCACCTGCCTGCCGCCGTGCTGCTGACCGCCACCCTGGCGGCGTGCGGCGGCGGTGCGGGCGACGAGCGCGCCGAGGGCGACGCCGGCGCCGGCACGGGTGGCGGCGGCCGAGGCACGCCCGTGGTGCTGCGCGAGCGGCTGGTGACCGCCACCGACGCGGGGGAGGCGCCCGACGAGGTGGCCGTGCCGGTGGGTGACGACGCGGCGCTGGCGGAGTTCACGGCCGACCTCAGCGACGGTTTCGCGGGCGAGGTGGCCGAGGCGGCCGCTGCGCTCGAGGCCGGGGGTGACGAGGAGCTGGCGGCCCAGGTGGTGGCGGTCGGCTGCGACGAGCCGACCAGCGTGCGCGCGCGGCGTACGCCGGAGGGTGCGGTGGTGCTCGAGGCCGCGCAGGCGCCGAGCCCCGGGCGGCAGTGCTTCGCGCCGATGACGACCGTCGCGGTCGTGGTGCTCGAGGCCGGCGGGCTCAGCGCTGGGTGACGACCAGGCCGTTGGCGACCTGGCGCAGCGTCCCGTCGGAGGGTGAGTTCTGCACCTGCAGCGACCCCGACTCGCGGGCGACCATGGTGCTCGAGCCGCCGCCGTCGAGGTTCAGCGCCTCGTCGGCGCCGAGCTCGACCATGGTGCGGGCGAGCTCGACGAGGGTCTGCCCGCGGCTGGTCGAGGAGCGCCCGTCGACGACCAGCAGCAGCACCTCGTTGGTGTCGCGGTCGATGCCGACCGCGGTGCGCGGGTGCATCTCGGCGTCGTCGACGACCTGCACCACGCCCTCGTCGATCAGCGCCTTGCTGCCGGTGACGACCATGGAGGGCCGCCCGGCCAACCACCAGTTCACAGTGGCGCTGCCGGTGCGCAGCTTGCGCAGCTGGCGTGCGCCCTCGCCGCGCCCGAGGAGCACCAGCCCGCGGATCTTCGCGCCGGGGCGCAGCCTGGCCCGGTTGGAGACCACCTTGCCGCCGCGGACCTCGACCATCCGCACGTTCTTCTCCTGGCCCTGGGTGACGGCGTAGCCGGGCGAGGTGCCCCAGCGCCGCGTGTAGACACCGATGCCGCCGGGGGCCACGAAGTGGGAGTTGAAGTTGGTGACGCTGGCCTGGGGGCGCTCCTTGAGGGCGCCGCGCAGGGTCACCTCGCCGACCTGCGGGCGGCCCTTGCGGGTCAGGTAGAACGCGGCGTTCCAGCCGCTCGCGCGGGCGTTGAAGAGCCCCCGGGTCGCCGAGCGGCCCACGCCGAGCGGGGCGCCGGTGCGGCCGATGTCGAAGAAGTCGCCGTTGACCGCGGCGATCGCCTGGCGGGCCCGGGCCAGCGACATGACGTCGTCGGTGGCGGCCACCTTCGTCGGCGCGGCGTAGTCGAGGCGCAGGCTGCTCTCGTCGAGGTCGACCGCGAGCAGGTGGGAGCGCACCGGACCGCGCGCGTCGGTCTCGCTCCACGACGAGAACCGCACGCCGGGGGCGATGCGGCGCTGCTCGAGCACGACGCGCGTGGTCGGCTCGTCGTCGTAGGCCGCGGCGCGCGGCGCGACCCGTCCGCGCATCCCGTCGGAGCTGTGCGGACCGTCGACGCCGGCGTGCACCGGCAGGCCCGGGTCGACGCGGCCGGCGGGACCCGTGGGGCCGGTCGGGCCGGTGGGGGAGTCGTCGGCGAGCGCGGGCGCGCCGAGGCCCGCGAGCACGACGGCGAGCGCGAGGGCGGTGGTCCGAGAGCGGGGAAGCACCGCCCAAGGTTAAGCGCGCCCGGGACCCGTCCGGCGCAGGTGCAGCACCGTGTCCTCGAGCACGATCACGCCCGGGGTGCGGCTGCTCATCCCCACGAACGTCTCGCTGAAGGGGCTGGCCAGCAGGTAGAGGTTCTGGCCCGCGGGCACGCGCACGCCGACGGCCGGCAGCTGGATGCGGCGGCGTTCCCCGACGACGGGCAGCGGCTCGCGCAGCGGCAGCACGTTGTTCTGCACCAGGCGGGCGTCGAGCGGGCTGGTGCCCACGGCCAGGCCGTAGAAGGCGCGGTTCTCGACGCCGGCCGCGGTGACGTCGGCGGTGAGGTACGCCGAGCCGGCCACCTCGATGGGGCCCTCGGCGACGAGGGTCCCGAGCGGGACGCCCGCGGCGGTCGAGGTGGCCACGGTGCCGATGTCGACCCGGTGGTTGGTGCGCTCGGTGCGGGTGGTGAGGCACTCGTCGGTCGGGGTCGCGATGTGCAGGCGGCCGTAGCCGCGCAGACCGGTGCGGCGCCCGCGCAGCTGCTCGTCGAAGAAGCGCAGCGAGAGCTGCTCGAAGTCGCCGCCGGCCAGCTCGGCGCTGCACGGGTCGGAGGTGATGGAGACCCCCATCGGCAGCACCGCCGGCAGCACGTGACCGCCGTTGTAGCCGACGAAGATGCTGTCGCGGCGGGCTCGCTTCGTCAGGGCCGTGCGCCAGTTCTCCAGGCCCTCCTGCAGGGGGAAGAGCCCGTCGGTGGTGCCCTGGCCGAGCAGCACCGGGATGTCGAGGCGGCGGCCGTTGGCGACGTGCCAGGCGGGCCCGTTCTTCTCCATGAACGCGACCATGTCCTCGGTGCCGGGCACCGAGCCGTCGGGCCACTGGCCGAGCGCGGCACCCTCGAGGAGGGCCTTGTAGACGGTCGGGGGCAGGGCGTCGGCAGGCACCGAGGCGGCCGCCAGCAGCAGCGCCCACTCGGTGCGCACCACGCCCTCGGGAGCCAGGCTCGAGGACAGGTCGTTCCAGGTGATCTGCGGGGCGAGCGCGTCGAAGACGGGCCGGCCCTGGGTGCGCAGCGACTCGAACGCGCCGAGGAGCTGGTAGCCGCCGCCGTAGGACCCGCCGATCGCGCCCAGGCGCGGGTCGCCGGGCCGGTCCTGCTGCACCCACCGGAGCCGGCCGACCAGCCGCACCAGGCGGCGTACGTCGTGGCCCTCGAAGGCGGGGTCCTCGACGTGCGCGTGGCCGCCGGACTCGCCCCAGCCGCGCTGGTCGAAGGAGAGCACGCCGTAGCCCGCGTCGAGGAAGGTGTCGAACGCGGCCGGGTCGGTGGTGCGCGAGCCGCCCCATCCGTGGCTGTGCACGATCATGGGCACGGGGCGCTTGCGGCTCGCGCCCGGCGGGCGGAACAGCGAGTAGCAGATGTCGACCGCGTCGCTCTCGCCCGGCTCGGGCACGCTGCTGACGCAGCCGTCGCTGACCCGCACCTGCTTCGCGGCCGGCGCGGCGTACGCCGACGGGGTGACCGTCCCGCCCGGTCCGAGGCCCAGGGAGGTGAGCCCCAGGGTGGCCAGGGTGGCGGCCGCGGTGGCCAGGGCGGTGACTCGACGCATGTGTGCTCCCGGGTGGATGGTGACGCCCGGCACAACGAGCACGCCGACCCGGGGTCACGCGACCCGGCACCAGTTCACGGCGTACGCCGCCCCGTTGGTCGAGCAGGGAGGAGCGCCAGCGACGAGCGACGCCGAGACCCCGTGAGTGGCCGGCCCGCCGCAACCACTCGCCGTACGCCGTGGGGTCGCCGGGTTTCGAGACGGTTGCTGCGCAACCTCCTCAACCAACGGCGGGCCGCCGTTGGTCGAGCAGGGAGGAGCGCCAGCGACGAGCGTCGCCGAGACCCCGTGAGTGGCCGGCCCACCGCAACCACTCGCCGTACGCCGTGGGCTCGCCGGGTTTCGAGACGGTTGCTGCGCAACCTCCTCAACCAACGGGCGCGCGGCAGCGCGGTTGGTCGAGCAGCGAGGCCGGGAGCGGAGTGCTCCTAGGTTCGTCGGTGGAAGCTGACTTGGTTGTCAGCACTGACATCGGCCTCGTACTCCGGGTCATGGATCCGGCGGTGGTGATAGGGACACAACAACCGCCCGCGGTCGAGGTCGGTCTGCCCGTGGCACGACCAGGGGTCGTCGTGGTGGGCGTGGCACGTCGCCGGCGGGGCGTCGCAGCCCTTCGCGGTGCAGCCACCGTCACGGATGCCCATCGCGATCCGCTGGCCCGGGGTGAAGTACCTCGTCGCGCGGCCCACGTCGAGCGGCTGGCTCTTCCCGCCCAGCACCACCGGCACGACGCCCGCCTCGCAGGCCAGACGCCTCGCGGTGGCGGCGCTGATCCGATCACCGGTGTCGAGCGTGGCGGCCGCCAGGCCGTCCTTGAGGGAGTCGAGGGTCATCGTCACTACAACCGTGGCGTTCACGCCACCGGCCTTCGGCAGCCCCTTGGGGTCCAGGCGCTCGACGAGCTCCACGAACGCCGCTCCCAACCGCTGCGCCGTCGGACGGCGTACCGGCACCGGCGCCTGCTCCTCGTGCTCGCCCTCGTCGGCGGCGCGGGTGGCGATCTGGTGCCTAGGTGCCGCGAATGCGAGCAGTGCTCGCTCCAGCATCTGACCCACCAGCAGCGGCACCGTGAAGGACCCCTTGATCCGCCCGTGCCCGTCCTCGCGCATCCGGAACGCCGCCGACTTCTCCGCCTCGCGCTCCTCGCGCTCGAGCTGTGCGGCCTCCCACGCCTCGGCCACCTCGGGTGCGACGACTTCGAGGATGCGGCGCCCCAGCACCCGCAGCGCCTTCGCGTCATGGACCTCCGCGAAGGCCACCAGCGCCTTGGTCGCCTGTTCCAACACGCCGGCGTCGAGGTCGTCGGGCAGCTCGTCCAGAGCCGTGCAGATCACCGACGCCTGCTCGGCGATGACATCGCCGCGACCGAGTGCTTCCCGCACCAGGTCGTACCGATCCAACCCCTCGGCCAGGCGCACCTGGCGAAACGACTCCCGCTTCGTCGACCGGGTGGCGTTGGAGTGCCACACCGCCACCGACGGCGACGCATTCGTCTCCGCCACCGCCACCGTCTCGGCGTGCGACAACAGCTGCGAGCGCACCTCCACCAACCGGGCCTCGGCCCGCGAGATCTCGACCAACGTCTGCGCGGTGGCCTCCTGGCTCATCGACCACAACGGCGTACCAGCCACGTCATCGAGGGCCGAGTGCACCCGCGCGACAGCACCTCCGATGAGGTGCGCCGCGGTGGTGGCCATGAGTGAAGTATCTCAGGGCCCACCGACAAAACACCAGGTCAGAAGCCGTTTTCCACAGGCAGATCGAAACTTTTTTCGAGACGATCTGTCCGGTGCGAAACCGACTGGTCGATGGTGCGAAACTGACCGGTCGGTGGTGCGAAAACTGACTGCTCGGCCGGCCTCAGCAGCCGACGGCACCGAGGCGGGCGAGCCCCTCGAGGTCGCCGTCGCCGAGGTCCGTGCGCACCAGGTTGCCGCCGTACATGAGCTGGGTGTCGTCGTCGACGTGGGCCAGGCCCAGCACGTGGCCCAGCTCGTGCACGAGGATCGCGCGCATCGCCTGCTCGCCGCCGCGCTGGCCGGCGAGCCGGTCGAAGGTGTCGGTGTCGAGGGCGACCATGCCGGTCACGAAGCGCTCGGGCCCGATCTGGCGGGTCTCCCAGGCGCTGCCGCCGAGGCCGGCGACCTCGCCCTCGAGGCCCGGGACCTCGTCCTCGTCGGCCCAGCCGATGAGCACCGGGCTGGCCGAGCCGGCGGCCACCGAGCGCCGGTCGAAGTCGCGGTCGTCGGTGAGCCCCTCGTCGTCGAAGACGAAGCCGGAGGCCCCGGCGACGGTCTCGACCGACTCCTCGACCAGCTCCTCCCAGCCGACCGGGGCGCCGTCGGGGTTCACGACGTAGGGGATCTCCTCGCAGGGCGACCAGGTCACCGGCTCGTCGCTGCCGCGCTGGGTGCGCACGAAGGCGTACTCGCCGTCCCCGTCGCCGATGCCGACGATCTCGCCGAGCCGCTCGTTGCTGCCGAGCAGCTCGCGCACCCGGGTGCCGGTGGCGCCGGGGTCGCGAGCCACGATCAGCCCGGCGAGCACCGCGGCGACCAGCAGGCCCGGCAGCACCGGCCCGCGCGAGCGCCGCCCGCGTCGTCCCGGCGACGGGTCGGGGGTCGAGCCGAGGCCGCCGGCGCGGTAGAGCTCACCGTGCGTGGGGCCCCGGGCGTCGTCGAGGAGGGAGGGGTCGAGACCGTCGAGCTCGGCCAGGCGGCGCTCCATGTCGCGCACCCACCGCCGCTGGGCCCGCGCCTGCGCCCGTCGTTGCCAGAACCCCATGGTGCCCATGGTCCCCGACCGCTGGTGACGGCCGGAGCGCGGGGAGTGCGGCTAGGGTCGGCTGGTGGGCACCTGGAACACCCTCGTCGAGGGCGACAACCTCGACGTGCTCACCGACCTGGCCGCCCGGGAGCAGGTCTTCGACCTGGTCTACATCGACCCGCCCTACAACACCGGCAACGACTTCGCCTACAGCGACGACATCCGCGGCGGTGCCGGCGCCTCGCGGCACCAGGCGTGGGTGGCGATGATGCGTCCGCGCCTGGAGCTGGCGCGCGGTGTGATGTCGGCGAGGGCGGCGCTCTTCGTGAGCATCGACGACCACGAGGCCGCCCACCTGCGGCTGCTCCTCGACGAGGTCTTCGGCGAGGCGTCGTTCGTGGCCCAGGTCGTGGTCAACCTCAACCCCAAGGGCCGCCAGCTCGGCCGCGGCTTCGCCACCAGCCACGAGTACCTGCTGGTCTACGCCCTCGACCCGGCGCGCTGCGCGCTGAGCGCGACCAGCGCGGAGACCGTCGACGAGCGCGACTTCGCGCTGCTGCACGAGGAGAGCGGCCGGCGCTACCGCGAGCTGCCGCTGCGCAACACCAACAAGAAGTTCAACCCCGTCACCGCGCGCACCCTGCACTTCAGCGTGTGGGGCGACCCGGGCACCGGTCGGGTGTCGACGCTGCCCTTCGAGGGCGGCGTCGAGGTCAGCCCCGTCTTCGGCGACGGCCGCCCCGCCGTGTGGCGGTGGAGCCGTCCCCTCATCGAGCAGCGCGCCGACGACCTGGTCTGCCGCACCGTGCGGGGGCGCACCGGCGAGCGGGTCGACGTCTTCCAGCGCGACTGGCTGCACCCGGGCCGGCGCAAGAAGCTGACCACCATCTGGCTCGCCGAGGAGGTCGGCTCCACCGACACCGCCGTGGCCGAGCTGAAGGAGCTGGTGGGCCACGTCTTCGAGTCGCCCAAGCCGACCGGGCTGCTGCGCCGGATCCTGCAGACCATGCCCGACGACGTCGCGGTGCTCGACTTCTTCGCCGGCAGCGGCACCACCGGCCACGCCGTCGCCCTGCTCAACGAGGAGGACGGAGGCACCCGCACCTGCCTCAGCGTCAACCGGGCCGAGCCCACCCGGCCCGGCTCCAACGCCGCCCAGGCCGGCCTGGCCACGGTCGCGGACATCACCCGGGCGCGGCTGCGCGCGGTCGCCGAGCGCCACGGCGGCGGGCTGGTCGAGCTCGCCCAGCCGGCGCCTCCGTCCTGAGGCGCCGCCTCAGCCGACCCCGGCCGCCTTCTCCAGCGCGGCGACCTCGTCCTCGAGGTGCACCAGCAGCCGCTGCAGGTGCGGCACCGTGCGGCGGCAGCCGGTCAGCCCGAAGGCGATGCGCCCGTCGTACGACGTGCAGGTGATGTTGAGCGCCATCCCGTTGATCGGGATCGAGAGCGGGTAGGTGCCCACCAGGCGCGCGCCGTTCCAGTAGTGGGTGGTGCGCGGCCCGGGCACGTTGCTGATGATCAGGTTGTACGGCGGTCGCACGATGCCCTGCATCCGCAGCAGCGGCGCCAGGATCATCGGGGCCTGGCCCAGCGCGCTCATCGCCAGGATCTGCATCTGCGTCATCGACGACAGGGCCTCCTTGCCGGCCTGCATCGAGTCGTGGATGGCGCGCAGCCGGTCGGCGGGGTCGGGGCGCTCGGTGGCCAGCTGCACCATCACCGCGCCCACCGCGTTGCCACCCTCGGCCGAGGCGATCTGCGACTGCTTGGCGTTGAGGCCCACCGGCACCATCGCCACCAGCGGGGTGTCGGGCAGGGCGTCGAGCTCGAGCAGGTAGGAGCGGATCGCGCCGCTGCACATGGCCATCACCACGTCGTTGATGGTGGTGCCGGTGGCCTTGCCGATGGCGCGCAGCCGCTCGATGGGCCAGTCCTCGGCGGCGAAGCGGCGGGCCCCGGTGATGCTCTGGTTGAAGATGGTGCGGGGGGCGTGGAAGGAGACCGCCGAGGTCTCGTTGCGCACGCCCTTGCTGAGGGTGCGCACGAGCGCGGCGGGCATCGCCGCCGCCTCGGCGGTCAGCGCGAGCGCGCTGCGCAGCGCGGCCGCCGGGATCTGTGGCAGCGACGGCGCCTCGACCCCCCGACCCGACCGGCTGCGCGGCGGGCCGGCGGCCCACGGCGCGGGCATGCCGCGCAGGTCGGGGTCGGTGGTGAGCACGCTCTGCAGCAGCCGCATCGCCGAGACGCCGTCGACCAGCGCGTGGTGGGTCTTGGTGTAGAGCGCGACGCGGCCGTCCTCGAGGCCCTCGATCACGTGCGCCTCCCACAGGGGGCGCTCCCAGGCCAGACGGGTGGAGTGCAGCCGCGAGCACAGCTCGAAGAGCTCGCGGTAGCGCCCCGGGGCCGGCAGTGCGCTGTGCCGCACGTGGTGGTGGGCGTCGAACTGCAGGTCGGGCTTCCAGACCAGCTGGCCCGCGGTGCGCACCGAGCGGTGCGGGTGCTTGAGGAACAGCGGCGCGATCTCGTCGACGTCGCGCATCGCCTCGTACATCTCTCGGATGTACTCCGGGCCGGCCCCCTCGGGCTTCTCGAAGAGCTGCAGCCCACCCACGTGCATCGGCATGTTGCGGTTCTCCGCCAGCAGGAAGCCGGTGGCGGTGGGGTCGATGGCTGAGACCACGATGTGCCTTTCGCTCGGGGCGCCGTACGGCGTCGTGCCCCCGTGACGTGACGGGGGCCACAAGGAGAACCTATGTCGGGCGGAGAAGTCACGGGCACGCCGCCTCGAGTTCATCACGATCCTTCCCAGCCGCCCGTCGGTGCTGCCAGCATCGGGCGCACCGCGTCGGCTCGCTCGGGAGCCGGTGCTCGTCCCACCGGGAGCTCTTGTGCTGCGCCGACTCGTGACCGCCCTGGTCCTCACCCTCCTTACCAGCGGGTCGGCGGTGGTGCTGCCGGCGGTGGGCGCCGCTCCTGCCGCCGCAGCGGCCCAGCAGTACTCCGCCCCGCTGAGCGTGGCGATCGGCGACCTGGTGGCTGCCTCCGAGGTGCGCACCGGCTACAGCCGGACCCTCTTCAAGCACTGGACCGATGCCGACGGCGACGGCTGCTCGACCCGCAACGAGGTGCTGATCGCCGAGGCCGACGACCCGGTCACCGTGGGCTCGGGCTGCTCGCTGACCGGCGGACGCTGGTTCTCCTACTACGACGGCGTCTCGTGGACCGACACCTCGGACGTCGACATCGACCACATGGTGCCGCTCGCCGAGGCCTGGGACTCGGGCGCCTCGGGGTGGTCCTCGACCACCCGCGAGGCCTTCGCCAACGACCTGGACGACTACCGCAGCCTGGTCGGCGTGACCGACAACGTGAACCAGTCCAAGAGCGACCAGGACCCGGCGGACTGGTTGCCCGCCCAGCGGGTCTGCCGCTACGTTCGCGAGTGGGTGGCGGTCAAGCACCGCTGGCGCCTGAGCGTCGACGCCGCCGAGCGGTCGGCGCTGTCGTCGGTGGCCTCCGGGTGCAGCGACAGCACCATCACGGTGACCCTGGCGCGCTGAGCGCCGGCGTACGGGCCGGTCAGCGTGCACAGGGCGGGTCCGGGGCGGGGCCGTCCCCAGGGGCCTGTCGCCCACCGACGGCGGGGTGCAGCGGCTCCTAGCGTTCCCGACGAGCACCGGAACCGCCGGTGCCGGACCCCTCGGGAGCAGACATGACCACCTCCACCCAGCACCGCCCCGCCCACCAGTCCCGCCCGGGCCCGCGAGCCGGCGCGGGGCGCCGACTGGTGGTGGCCCTCGGCGCCGGCGCGGTCTGCACCGGCCTGGTGGTGGGCGCCGCGCAGGCCACCGAGTCCGCGCGCGACACCCGCGCTCCCGCGCCCGACACGATCATGCGCGTGACCGGCAACGCCGACGGTGGCTTCGGCATCCAGCACTACGACGGCTCGACCCAGTTCCCGCCCACGACGAGCGAGGCGATGGCCGAGTGCCAGGAGTACCCCAAGAAGATCGGGCGGGTGCGCTGCCGCAAGGAGGTCAAGGTCTGGTACCGCGACCTCGCCGACCTCAAGCAGGCGATCAAGTACGCCCGTCGCGTCGGCTGAGCCCGTGCCGCCCGGCGGTGGCAGGATCGAGCCATGGCAGCGGCCCCGATCGACGAGCTCTGGAACCGTGGCCTGGCGCGCGGACGCTCGTCCTACCGCGGCCGCGTGGCCCGGTGGAAGACCAAGCGCTGGCACATCGCCCAGTGCGCAGTGGCCGCCGCGGTCGCGTGGCTGGTGGCCTCCGAGCTGCTCGGGCACAGCGTGCCGGTCTTCGCCCCGATCGCCGCGGTGGTCAGCCTCGGCACCTCCTACGGCCAGCGCCTGCGCCGCGTCGCGGAGGTCACCGTGGGCGTGGCGGTGGGCGTCGGCCTGGCCGACCTGCTGGTCGCCTGGCTGGGGGCGGGCTGGTGGCAGCTGGGCGTGATCGTCGGGCTGGCGATGACCGTGGCCGTGCTCCTCGACGGCGGCACCCTGCTGGTCAACCAGGCCGCGATCCAGTCGGTCTTCGTGGTCGCCCTGCTGCCCGGCACCGGCGAGTCGCTGACCCGGTGGAGCGACGCGCTGGTGGGGGGCGCGGT
This sequence comes from Nocardioides sp. 31GB23, assembly GCF_040012395.1. Classification (NCBI taxonomy): domain Bacteria; kingdom Bacillati; phylum Actinomycetota; class Actinomycetes; order Propionibacteriales; family Nocardioidaceae; genus Nocardioides; species Nocardioides sp. 31GB23. Next base: position 24,045 of record NZ_JBDYKJ010000025.1, read on the forward strand.
GGCGCTGCTGGCCGCGACCGTGGTGCCGGCCGCCCCGCTGCGCCGACCTCGCGAGCAGGCCGCGGTGGTGCTGCGCAAGCAGGCCGACCTGCTGCGCGGCGCCGCCGAGGTGATCGTCGACGGCGACGCCGAGCGCGGCCTCGAGCTGCTCGCCGAGGCCCGCTCGACCGACCCGCTGCTGCGCGAGCTCAAGGCGGCGGCCGACGAGGGCATGGCGGTGGTGGCGTCCTCGCCGTTCCGGGTGCGGCACCGGCCCGAGATCCGGCGGATGGTCGACGTCGTCTCGCCGTTGGACCGCGCGATCCGCAGCACCCGGGTGCTGATGCGCCAGGTCGCGGTGGCGGCCTACCACCGCCGCCCCGTCCCGTCGTCGTACGCCGAGCTGGCCCGCGACCTCGCGCACGCCGTCGACGTCGTGGCGGCCGAGCTGGCGACCGACCGGGTGCCGGTCGCGGCGCGCTCGTTCCTGGTGCGCGTCGGGCTCGACTCGGGCCGCGTCGAGCGCTCCCCGGAGATGACCGGCGACGTGGTGCTGGCCCAGCTGCGCTCCATCGTGGTCGACCTGCTGATGCTCACCGGGATGGGCCAGCTGGAGGCCACCGACACGCTGCCGCCACCGCCGGGCTGAGGCTCTGGTCGACGTGAGCGACTCCACGTCGTGGGGGATTCGAGTCGCGTGCGGCGACCTGCCACCATCGCAGCATGCTCGAAGCGCGCGAGGCGAACCTCACCATCGACCTGTGCCTGCGGGTCGGTGAGCTGCTGCTCTCCTCGGGCGCCGGGGCGGCCGACGTCACCGCGACCATGCAGGGCGTGGCGCGCGAGCTCGGCATGCGCAACGCCGACGTCGACATCACCTTCACCTCGCTGGCGATGTCCTACCAGGCCAACCCGGAGGAGCCGGCGCTCGCGTCGGCCCGCCAGGTGACCCGCCGCGCCATCGACTACGACCACCTGACCCAGGTCGACCACCTGGTGCGCCGGGTCCTCGACGGCCTGGTCGACGTGCACGAGGCGCGCAGCGAGCTCGCCCAGATCGTCTCCACCGGCCACGACCGCCGGCGCTGGGCCGTGACCGGCGGCTGGGGCCTGATGTGCGGCGGCGTCGCGATCCAGCTGGGCGGCGGGCTGCTGGTGATCGCGCTGGCGGTGGTCTCGGCGATCCTCATCGACAAGGTGCAGGACCGGATGCAGCGCCGCCGGATGCCGTCGTTCTACCAGCAGGTCGTGGGCGGCGGCGTCGCCACGCTGCTGGCGCTGGGCGTGGGCGCCACCCCGCTCTCGGTCAACGTGTCGCTGGTCGTGACCGCCAACATCATCATGCTGCTGGCCGGCATCGGCTTCATGGGAGCGCTCCAGGACGCCCTCACCGGCTTCTACGTCACCGCCTCGGCCCGCCTGCTCGAGGCGTTCCTGGCCACCGCCGGGATCATCGCCGGGGTGACGGGCGGCCTGAGCGTGGCCAGCTCGCTGGGGGTGCGCATCCCGCAGCTCGAGCCGGGCGTGGCCAACCTGCAGTCGGCCGGCATGCTGGCGCTCGGCTCGGCCATCGCCGCCTCCGCCTTCGCCTACTCGACCTACGCGCCGCGGCGCATCCTCGTCCCGATCGCGCTGGTGGCGGGCACCGCCATCACGATCAGCCGGGTCATCGAGCTCGCCGAGGTCGGGCGCGCCTGGTCGGTGGCGATCGCGGCCCTCTTCGTGGGCCTGGTCAGCTTCACCGTCTCGGGGCGGATGCGGGTGCCGCCCCTGGTCGTGGTGGTGCCGGCGATCGTGCCGATGCTGCCCGGCCTGTCGATCTACCGCGGCCTGACCCTGCTCAGCGAGGGTGGCAGCGCGACCTCGCCGGGCCTGCTGGCCATGGTCGCGGCGATCTCGGTCGCGATCGCGCTGGCCAGCGGCGTGATCCTCGGCGAGTACGTCGCCCAGCCGCTCAAGCGCGAGGCGCAGCGCGTCGAGGCCCGCCTGGCCGGCCCGCGCCTGGTCGGCCCGGTGCACGTCATGAGCAGCACCCGTCGGCGCCGGCGCAAGCGCGCCGAGGCCGCCCGCGAGGCCGAGGAGACCGACGGCTCCTAGCGGGCCCGGTCCCGGCAGCCGGCGCCGGTGGTGGCCGCGAGGTGGTCCAGCCACCGCTGGGCGTGCCCGTCGTACGGCGTCGCGCCGGCCACGACCTGCCGGTGCACGCGTCCGCACCACTCGCGGGCCGCGGCTTGGACCTCGTCCGGGTAGCCGAACGCGACCCGGTGCTCCTCGAACTCGTCCTCGTCGTCGACGTAGACCCGCCCCTTCGACGTGCGCACCACGTCGAGGTCGAGGTCGACCGAGCGCAGCACGTCACCGTCCCAGACCGGGGGCGTGGCCAGGTCGACGTAGACCGAGGCCCAGATGCCCGGGGCGTGGAAGGTCGCGGCGTACCAGCCCTCGCGCGGGGCGAGGGTGACGGTGTCGACGGCGGAGTGGAAGCGCGCGCCGGGTCGCTCGTGCAGCACCCCGGCGGGCACCCCGATCCAGTCGCCCCACTCGTCCTCGCCGAGCAGCAGCCCGTCGAAGGACCAGTGCGGGCGCTCGCCCCACTTGCTCATCTCGACGCGGACCGGGCGGGGGTCGGGCAGGCTCACCCGCCCGACCCTAGCCGTGGGACCGGCCGGCTCAGACGACCGTCGCGTCCTGCGGCAGCACCTTCTTGGCGCTCCTGGCGATGATGTCCTGGTAGCGCGAGCCGGTGAGCTTGGCCAGGTGGTGCAGGGCGTGCGCGTCGATGCCGACCAGCACCCGCGCCTGGTTGCGGGTGATGCCGCGCACGATGATCTGCGCGGCCTTCTCGGGGGTCATCCGGGCCAGCTTCTTGTCGAACAGCTCGGCGGTCCTGGTCTTGTCCTCGCGCGCGGAGACCCGCGCGTTGCGGGCGATGGCGGTCTTGATGCCACCGGGGTGCACCGAGGTCACCCCGACGGGGTGCCCGGCGACCAGCATCTCCTCGCGCAGCGCCTCGGTCATGCCGCGCACGGCGTACTTGGCGGCGTTGTACATGCTCTGGCCGGGCATCGAGATCAGCCCGAAGAGCGAGGAGATGTTGACGACGTGGCCCTCGCCCGAGGCGATCAGGTGGGGCAGGAACGCCTTGGTGCCGTGCACGACGCCCCAGAAGTTGATGCCGATGATCCAGTCGATGTCGTCGTACTCGAGGTCGAGCAGGTCGCCGGCCAGCGCGACGCCGGCGTTGTTGACCACGACGTTGACGCGCCCGAAGTGCGCGACCACGGCCTCGGCGTAGGCCTCGAAGGCGGCCCGGTCGGCCACGTCGAGCCGGTCGCCGCGGACCTCGCGCGCGCCGGCGGCGCGGGCCAGCTCGACGGTGCCGGCCAGCCCGGTCTCGTCGACGTCGCTGAGGGCCAGGAGGGCGCCCTTGCCGGCCAGGTCTAGCGCGAGCGCGCGGCCGATGCCGGACGCCGCTCCGGTGATCACGACGACCTTGTCGCGGAGGTTCTTCATGCGGTCACTGCCTCTCGGTCGGTGCTGCTGGGGTGCGGGGGTGTCGTGGGCGAGCCGGGGGAGCCGGGCTCGGCGGTGACGGCGTACGCCGACACGTCGAAGCGCGCCAGCAGCCGGCGGAAGGCGAAGGTGGAGCGCGGCCACAGCGTGGTGTTGCGCCCGTGCTCGTCGAGGTACCAGCTCGAGCAGCCGCCGGTGGACCACACGGTGCGGCGCATCCGGCGCTGCAGGTCGTCGTTGAAGGTGGTGGTGGCCTGCTCGGTGGGCTCGACGCTGGCGTAGCGGTCGCGGCGCAGCGTGGCGATCGCGTCGCGCACGTAGGCGACCTGCGACTCGATCATGAAGACCATGCTGGAGTGGCCCAGCCCGGTGTTGGGGCCCACCAGCATGAACAGGTTGGGGAACTCCGGCACCGTGGTGCCCTTGTAGGCGGCCATCCCGGTCTCGTCCCACCGCTGCGCCAGCGTGCGGCCGGTGCGACCGGTGGTGTGGTGTGCGAAGGGCAGATCGGTGGCGGTGAAGCCGGTGGCCACCACCAGCACGTCGACCGGGCGCTCGGTGCCGTCGGCGCTCACGACGCCGGTGGCGCTGACCCGGGCGATGGGGTCGGTGACGAGCTCGACGTTGTCGGAGGCCACGGCGGGGTAGTAGCGGTTGGAGATCAGCACCCGCTTGCAGCCCAGCTCGAAGGTCGGGGTGAGGCGCTCGCGCAGGTCGGGGTCGGCCACGGCCTTGCGCAGGTTGGCCAGCGCGGCCTTCTTGGCCGGCAGCGCGATCCGGGCGTCGACGGTGAAGGCCGGCACGTAGGTCTCGCGGCCCCAGTAGATGGCCGAGCGGTAGGCGCGCTGCAGGCCGGGCACGTGGCGCAGCGCGGCCTTCTCGAGGGCGGTGTAGCGCCGGTCGTGGCGCGGCAGCACGTAGGGCGCGGTGCGCTGGTAGAGGTCGAGGTGGGAGACGACCTCCTGCAGCTCGGGCACGATCTGGATCGCCGAGGCGCCGGTGCCGATGACGGCCACCCGCTTGCCGCGCAGGTCGACCGAGTGGTCCCAGCGTGCGGAGTGGAAGACCTCGCCGGCGAAGTCGTCGATGCCCTCGATGTCGGGCAGCCGCGGCTCGGAGAGGCTGCCGGCGCCCATCAGCAGGGTGCGCGAGGTCCAGGTGGTGCGGCCCTCGGGGCCCTGGGTGACGACGCTCCAGCGCTGGGTCGCGTCGTCCCACGCCGCGTCGACGAACGCGCTGTGCAGCTCGACGCGGTCGAGGACCCCCGACTCGCGCGCCACCCGCTGCAGGTAGGCCTGGATCTCCGGCTGGGGCGAGAAGGACATCGACCAGTCGGGGTTGGGCGCGAAGGAGAAGGAGTAGAGCTGGCTGGGCACGTCGCAGGCGGCGCCGGGGTAGCTGTTGTCGCGCCAGGTGCCACCCACGTCGCCTCCCTTCTCGACGACCACCAGGTCGTGCTCGCCGTCCTCGGCGAGCTTGATCGCGGCGCACAGGCCGGCGAAGCCGGCGCCGACGACGAGGTGGTCGACGGTCCGGGTGCGGGAGGGAGCGGCAGTGGACATGCGTGCACGCTATTGCGGCTATTGAATGAGTGTCAATAGAATGGTGCTCGTGAGTCCCCACACGCCTGCACCCCGCACCCGGCTGAGCCCCGAGCAGCGCCGCTCCCAGCTGCTCGACCTCGGCGTGCGGCTGCTGGCCACCCGCTCGGTCGACGAGCTGAGCATCGACCTGCTCGCGGAGGAGGCGGGCATCTCGCGAGGCCTGCTCTACCACTACTTCGGCAACAAGCACGCCTTCCACGAGGCGGTCGTGCGCCGTGCGGCCGACGACCTGGTCAGCCAGACCGCGCCGCCGGTGGAGGGTGACCCGGTGCACCGGCTGCTGGTCTCGGTCACGGCTTACGTCGACTACGTGGACGCCAACTACGAGGGCTACCTGTCGCTGGTGCGCGGCGCCGCCAGCGGCAACGAGACGCTGCGCGAGATCTACGAGGACGCCCGGCGGGCCCTGACCGACCGGATCTTCGAGGAGGACCCGAACGGCAACCTGGTGCCCGACACCCCCGCCGCCCGGCTGCTGGCGCGCGGCTGGGCGGCGATGGTGGAGGAGCTGGTGCTGCGCTGGAAGGTGCAGCCCGACGGGGTCTCCCGCGACGAGCTGCTGGCGCTGATCGCCGGCTCGCTGCCGGCGCTGGCCCAGCTGCTGCCCGAGCAGCAGTAGGGCCGGCGCGGGAGCGGACCGGCGCGGGCCCTCAGGCTCCGCGCACGACCTCGGCGAGCTGGTCGAGGCCCCAGGCGAGGTCCTCGGCGGAGATGACCAGCGGCGGGGCCAGGCGGATGGTCGAGCCGTGGGTGTCCTTGGCGAGCACGCCGCGGGCCATCAGGGCCTCGCACACCTCGCGCCCGGTGCCGACGGCCGGGTCGATGTCGATGCCGGCCCACAGCCCGCGCACCCGCACCGCCAGCACGCCGTGGCCCACCAGGGCCTCGAGGCGCTCGCGCAGGATGGTGCCGAGCTCGGCCGCGCGGGCCTGGTGCTCGCCGGTGGCCAGCATCCGCACCACGGCCAGGCCCACGGCGCAGGCCAGCGGGTTGCCGCCGAAGGTGGAGCCGTGCTGGCCGGGCTGCAGGACGCCGAGCACGTCGCGGTCGGCGACGACGGCCGAGACCGGCACGATGCCGCCGCCGAGCGCCTTGCCGAGCACGTAGAGGTCGGGCACGACGTCCTCGTGGTCGGAGGCGAAGGTCTTGCCGGTGCGGCCCAGGCCGGCCTGGATCTCGTCCATGGCCATCAGCACGTCGGTGCGGGTGCACAGCTCGCGCAGGTCGCGCAGGAAGCCGTCGGGGGGCAGCACGACGCCGCCCTCGCCCTGGATCGGCTCCATCAGCACGCCGACGGTGTTCTCGTCGATCGCGGCCTCCACGGCGGCGATGTCGCCGTAGGCCACCATCTCGAAGCCGGGGGCGAAGGGGCCGAAGCCGTCACGGGCGTCGGGGTCGTCGGAGAAGCCGACGATGGTGCTGGTGCGGCCGTGGAAGTTGCCGGTGGCCACGATGATCTTGGCCTGGCCGGGGGTGACGCCCTTGACCTCGTAGCCCCACTTGCGCATCACCTTGATGGCCGTCTCGACGGCCTCGGCGCCGGTGTTCATCGGCAGCACCAGCTCCTTGCCGCACAGGTCGCCGAGCTCGGCGCAGAAGTCGGCGAACTGGTCGTGCACGAACGCGCGGCTGGTCAGCGTGAGCCGGTCGAGCTGCTCGTGCGCGACGCGCAGCAGCTCGGGGTGGCTGTGGCCGAAGTTGAGCGCGGAGTAGCCGGCCAGCAGGTCGAGGAAGCGGTTGCCCTCGACGTCGGTCATCCACGCGCCCTCGGCGTGCTCGACCACGACCGGCAGCGGCTTGTAGTTGCGGGCCGTGCGGGCCTCGCTGCGCTGGAACAGCTCGCTGCTGGAGCGGGACTCGGTCGCGGACGCCGTCATGGCTTCCTCCTGCTGCGTCGAAGGTGGCCGGCACGGCATCGGCGTGCAGGTCGTGGGAGATCGTGCGGTGCTACGACTCCCAGGGGAGCAGATCGGAGCCCGAAAACCAAGATCGCGCGCGATCGTACGGCGGCGCCAGCCGCCCCCGCGGCCGGGGCGTTGACCGTCGGGGCGCCGTCGCGGCATACCCTGCCGCCTGACACGCGGTCTGGTGCCGCTCCGCCCGACCGTCTGGACCGTTCCATGCTCCTCCCGCGCGCGCACGCCTCCGTGCTCTCCGCTCTCCTCCTCGCCGCCCTCCTCCTGGGGGTCACGGCCCCCGTCTCCGCCGAGGACGCCGCCGGTGTCGACGTCGGCTCCCGGTCCGCCACGGTCGTCTTCCCCGACGTCAGGGGGATCAACCCCGACCGGGACGAGTACGTCGTCGAGGTCGCCGACAACGACTACGACCGGCTACGAGCCTCCTGGCAGGGGCACCGGACCGAGCTGGCCCTGGACGGCCCCACCGTGGTCGGGCTTCCCGTGGACGGCAAGAGCGTCGTCCGCGTCGAGGGTTGCGTGAAGCGGTCCTGCACCGAGATCGCGCGCTCGCCGCGCCTCGTCGTGCTGCGCGCGCTGCACGCGTCGTGGGGCCGCACCGTCCGGGTGGCTGAGGGCAAGGTGGTCGCCCGCGCCACCATCGACAGCCCGTTCCCGGCCGGGGAGGGCAGTGTCGCCTGGGAGGTCCTGGGCCCCGACCCCTCGGCAGCTCCGCTGGCCAGCGGGCAGACCGGGTACGAGGCGCGCCGGCTCACGGCGGGCTCGAGGCTGACCTTCTACCCGGTCGTCCCCGCAGGGCTCCCCGAGGGCGCGCACGTGCTGCGGGCCCGCCTCTCCCACACCTCCACGACGTACGGCGACCTGGAGGGCGAGGTGAGCGGCACCGTCGTGGTGGACCGGACCGCCCCGGTCATCGGCTCGCTGAGCCTGTCCCGCGACACGGTCTACCCGCCGCGTGACGAGTACCAGGACACCACCACCATCAAGGTCTCGGGCCCCGCCGACGTGGCCGGCGGCAGCTACGTGGCCGAGGACGCCGCCGGCGAGGTCGTCGCGCGCGGCGGGCTCGGCAAGCGTCCGGGCAAGCGGCTCTGGGTCACGAGCTGGCGCGGCGAGCGCAACGGCAGGAGCCTGCCCACGGGCGACTACCTCGTGCGCACGACCCTGGTCGACCGGGCGGGCAACCGGAGCGCGCCCGTGGAGACCACGGTCTCGGTGGTGGCCCAGCGCATGGCGGAGCGCAAGATCGACCTGCGGTTGCGCCCGACCGACGTGGAGATCGACCGCGACGTGGGCCGGTGCGCGCGGGTGAAGAGCCCGTCCTCGCGCCGGGTCCCCGGATCGATCGGCCTGTTCTCGGGGCTGCGTTGCGACAAGGCGGACCAGGAGCACGCCGTCACCGCGAACGGCGTCTACCTCCCGCCCTCCGCGGGCGGCCGCTACGAGAAGGTCCAGCTGCGCGTCAGGGGCGGCCGCTCCAAGCGGCACCGCAACGGCGCGCTGCCCTACCTCGTCGTCCACCTCGAGGACCGGAAGGGTCGGCTCGTCGAGCGCACCCAGCTGGGCAGCCGCTACAAGGAGTGGCGCCTCGACGAGGTCGGCGACGACATGGTGCACGACCGCAAGACGGATCGGCCCTACATCATCTGGCACGTCGGCCTGACCCAGGGCAGCCGCTACGACGTCGACGAGTACCGGGTGCGCGGTCGCTACCGCGAGCTGGTGGACGTCGCCACCGGCTGAGCGCCGACCCGGCTCGTTCGAACCAGCCGAGTCGGCCGGGTGTGGGGGTGTTTGAGAGGATCGGCGGGTCATGGACGCGGCAGGTACGACGGCACCCGAGCCGAGCAGCAGCCCGTTCGAGATCTCGTACCCGCCCGAGCTGCCGGTCACCCAGCGCCGTGAGGACATCGCCGAGGCGATCCGCGACCACCAGGTCGTCGTGGTCGCCGGCGAGACCGGGTCGGGCAAGACCACCCAGCTGCCGAAGATCTGCCTCGAGCTGGGCCGGGGGCGCTCCACCGAGCACACCGCGCGTGACGGGAAGACCCGCAAGCGCGGCGGGCTCATCGGGCACACCCAGCCCCGGCGGATCGCGGCCCGCTCGGTCGCCGAGCGGATCGCCGACGAGCTCGGCCGGCCGCTGGGCGAGGAGTCGGTGGTCGGCTACCAGGTGCGCTTCACCGACCGCACCTCGCGCTCCACCCGGGTCAAGCTGATGACCGACGGCATCCTGCTCGCCGAGCTGCAGCGCGACCGGATGCTGTGGAAGTACGACACGATCATCATCGACGAGGCCCACGAGCGCTCCCTCAACATCGACTTCCTGCTCGGCTACCTCAAGCGGCTGCTGCCGCGCCGGCCCGACCTCAAGCTGGTCATCACCTCGGCCACCATCGACGTCGAGCGCTTCGCCTCCCACTTCGCCGACCGCGACGGCAACCCGGCGCCGGTCGTCGAGGTCTCGGGTCGCACCTATCCCGTCGAGGTCCGCTACCGGCCCCTCCTCGACCTCGGCGAGGACGACGACGAGGGCGAGCCGGTGCAGCGCGACCAGACCGAGGCGATCGTCGACGCGGTGCGCGAGCTGAGCGCCGAGGGTCCGGGCGACGTGCTGGTCTTCCTGCCCGGCGAGCGCGAGATCCGCGACACCGCCGACGCCCTGGCCGAGCTGACCACCTCGACCCGCGGTGGCGGCACCGAGGTGGTGCCGCTCTACTCGCGGCTCTCGGCCGCCGAGCAGCACCGCGTCTTCTCCTCCCACACCGGGCGCCGCATCGTGCTGGCCACCAACGTCGCCGAGACCTCGCTGACCGTGCCGGGCATCCGGTACGTCGTCGACACCGGCGTCGCGCGGATCTCGCGCTACTCCGCACGCACCAAGGTGCAGCGGCTGCCGATCGAGCCGATCAGCCAGGCCTCGGCCAACCAGCGCTCCGGGCGCTGCGGCCGCGTCGCGGCCGGCATCGCGATCCGGCTCTACTCCGAGGAGGACTTCGAGGGCCGCCCCGAGTTCACCGACCCCGAGATCCTGCGCACCAACCTGGCCAGCGTCATCCTGCAGATGACCAGCCTGGGCCTCGGCGACGTTGCCGGCTTCCCGTTCGTCGAGCCGCCCGACCGGCGCAACGTCGCCTCCGGCGTGCAGCTGCTCGAGGAGCTCGGCGCCCTGCAGGTGGGCGGCGAGAAGGAGCCGCGGCTGACCCGGGTGGGCCAGCGGCTGGCCCGGATGCCCCTCGACCCGCGCCTGGGCCGGATGGTGCTCGAGGCCGAGCGCCTGGGCTGCCTGCGCGACGTGCTGGTCATCACCGCTGCGCTGAGCCTGCAGGACCCCCGCGAGCGGCCGGCCGAGCAGCGCGCACAGGCCGACCAGCAGCACGCCCGCTTCAACGCCGAGGAGTCCGACTTCCTCACCTGGCTCAACCTGTGGCGCTACGTCAAGGAGCAGCAGAAGGAGCTGAGCTCGAGCGCGTTCCGGCGGATGTGCAAGCGCGAGCACCTCAACTACCTGCGCGTGCGCGAGTGGCAGGACTTCGAGTCCCAGCTGCGCCAGGTCTGCAAGGAGATGGGCCTCGACCTGGGCGGGAGCGGCTCGTCGGGCGGCGCGGCGTACGACGCCGACGGCATCCACCAGGCCCTGCTCTCGGGACTGCTCAGCCAGATCGGGCTGCTGGAGGAGCGCGAGAAGCCGCCGCCGGGGGCCAAGCCCAAGGGCCGCCGCCCGATGCGCGAGTACCAGGGCGCCCGCGGCGCCCGCTTCGCGATCTTCCCCGGCAGCGCGCTGTCGCGGAAGAACCCCGCGTACGTGATGGCCGGCGAGCTCGTCGAGACCAGCCGGCTGTGGGCGCGCCAGGTGGCGGCGATCGACCCCGCGTGGGCCGAGCGGCTGGGCGGCGACCTGGTCAAGCGCACCTGGTCGGAGCCGCACTGGAGCACCAAGCGCGCCGCGGTGATGGCCTACGAGCGCGCCACCCTGTACGGCGTCCCGCTGGTCGCCGACCGGCTCGTCTCCTACGGCAAGGTCGACCGCGAGGTCGCTCGTGAGCTGTTCATCCGCCACGCCCTGGTGCAGGGGGAGTGGCGCACCAACCAGAAGTTCCTCGAGCGCAACCGCGCCCGTCTCGAGGAGGCCGCCGAGCTCGAGCACCGGGCCCGCCGGCGCGACATCGTCGTCGACGAGGAGACCCTCTTCGACTTCTACGACGCCCGGGTCGGCCCCGAGGTCGTCAGCGGCGCTCACTTCGACCAGTGGTGGAAGAAGGAGCGCCAGCGCAACGGCCGGCTCCTCGACCTCGACCCCTCGATGCTGACCCACGACACCGCCGAGGAGGTCCGCGCCGACGACTACCCCGAGCAGTGGGAGGGCGAGGGGCTGACCTTCTCGATCGCCTACCACTTCGAGCCGGGCGCCGCCGACGACGGCCTGACCATCGACGTGCCGGTCGCCACCCTCAACCGGGTCGCCGCCGACGACTTCTCCTGGAACGTGCCCGGCCTGCGCGAGGAGCTGGTCACCAGCCTGATCCGCAGCCTGCCCAAGAACCTGCGGGTCAGCTTCGTGCCCGCCCCCGACCGGGCCCGCGACTTCCTGCGCGACACGCCGCCGGGCGAGGAGACGCTGCTCGACGCGCTCGAGCGCTGGTGCCGGGCCACCGCCGGCGTCGTGGTGCCGCGCGAGGCGTGGGACTGGGCCAAGGTGCCCGAGCACCTGCGCCCCACCTACCGCGTCGTCGACGACCACGGCCGCGAGCAGGCCCGCGGCAAGGATCTCGAGGCGCTCAAGGCGCCGCTGCGCGGGCAGTTCACCCAGGCGCTCGCCGACGTGGCCACCGACTCCGGCCTGGCCCGCACCGGCGAGACCACCTGGGTCTTCGGCGACCTCGAGTCCTCCTTCACCCAGAAGCGCGCCGGCCACGAGGTCACCGCCTTCCCCGGCCTCGTCGACGAGGGCGCCACCGTGGGGCTGCAGGTCGCCGGCTCCGAGGACGAGCGCGACGCCCGGCACCGGCTCGGGGTGCGCCGCCTGCTGCTGCTCGACCTCGACCGCGGCGGCGACGCCTCGGTCAAGCGGGTGCTCGACAGCCTCGACAACGCCCAGAAGCTCGGCCTCGCCGGCTCGCCCTACTCCTCGGTGGCCGAGCTGCTCGAGGACTGCCGGGCCGCGGTCGTGCAGGACGCCGTCGACGCGCGGCCAGCGGTGCGCACCCGGGCGGCGTACGACGCGCTGCTGGGGGTCGTGGGCGGCGACCTGGAGGCCCGGCTGCGCGGCGTGCTGGCCGACGTGGTGCGGGTGCTGGAGGTGTGGCGGCGCGCCGAGAAGACGCTGTCGGGGCGCGCGGAGATGATGGTGCTGCCGGCGCTGACCGACATGCGCGCCCAGCTCGAGCGGCTGGTGCACCGCGGCTTCGTCGCCCAGGCCGGCCCGGCGCGGCTGCGCCGCTACCCCACCTACCTCGCCGCGCTGCTGGCCCGGCGCGAGAAGCTCGACGGCGGACACCTGGCGGTGAGCCAGGACCGGCGGCTGATGGACGCGGTGGCCGAGCTGCAGGAGTCCTACCTGCACCGCCTGGCCGCGCTGCCCGAGGGCCGCCCACCGGGCGAGGCGCTGCGCCGGGTGCGCTGGATGCTGGAGGAGTACCGCGTCTCGCTGTGGGCCCAGCAGCTGGGCACCGACGGGCCGGTCTCCGACCAGCGGATCCGCAAGGTGCTGGGCTGAGCCCACCCCCGGCCACCCCCGGCGTAGCGTGGAACAGGTGAGCAGCGAGCAGCCACGGCCCCACCACCGCCCGATGCAGATGACCAGCGCCTTCTTCGACGACGTCGAGGGCGGGGTCGATCCCGCCCTGGTCACCGAGGCCGCCGACCGCGCCGCCCAGCTCCTGGTGCGCGGGGCCCGCGAGAGCGACGACGAGGCGGTCGCCGAGCGGCTGCTGCACCTGGCCGACACCGAGGGGATCGAGGCCGTGGCCGAGGTCTGGGCGGGCTCGCCCGCCGACTCGCTGGCCGGCTGCCTGTGGCGGCTCTACCTGCTGCGCGCCTGGGTGCACGCCGAGCCGGTGCGTGCCGCGGGGGAGTTCGAGGAGGGCCGCAGCCGGGCACCCGTCGCCCGCGTGGTCGCCGGGGTCGCGGAGCCGCCGGGCCCCGAGGAGCTCAAGGCGATGGTCGACGAGGTGCTGCGCGGGATCGCGAGCGGTGACTTCGCCGACGTGCTCTTCCGCGGCGCCGCCTTCGCGCGGGTCGTCAGCGCCGGCCGCGCGGGTCGCGCCGACACCGTCCACGACGACGTACGCCGCATGCTCGCGGTCGCCGAGCAGCTCGAGGCCGCGGGCCACGCCGAGCTGGCCGGGCGCCTGGCCTGAGCGCCGGCCCGAGCGCTGGCCGGGCGCCTGGGCGCACCTGTGCAGACCGGACTTGAGTCGTGCGGCTCAGCGTTTATGCTGGACCACGGTGCGCCGGACCGCGGCAGCCCCGGGTCCCACATATAGCCGCTACGAGCGGCCACGCGCCGTGAGGCGCTCCCGGTCCGGCGTACCATCACGTGCCTCATGAGCATCGTGTCGAAGGCGTTCGCCAAGGCCCGCCGATCGAGCGCCCCCCGCGCGGGCGGGCGGCTGCTGCGACGCGTCCCCCGCGTGCGCTACGCGCCGCTGAGCGACGGGCGGCCCGACCCGGGCGAGGTGGTGTGGGCGTGGGTGCCCTACGAGGAGGACGCCTCGCAGGGCAAGGACCGCCCGGTGCTGCTGCTGGCCTCCGACCGCACCCACGTCTACGGGCTGATGCTCACCAGCCAGGACCACGACCGCGACGCCGCCGACGAGGCCCGCTGGGGCCGGCACTGGATGGACGTCGGCTCGGGCGGCTGGGACCGCGAGCGACGCCCGAGCGAGGTGCGGCTCGACCGGCTGCTGCGCCTGGACCCCGCCCACGTGCGCCGCGAGGGTGCGGCGCTGGACCGGCCGGTCTTCGACGCGGTCGTCGCCCGGGCCCGGCGCTTCCACCGCCTGGGGTGAGGGAGAGGCTGCTCACGTTGCGCGATCGTGACCGTGCTCGGCCCCGGCCTCGCGGCGGTGCTGGATAGGGTGGCGCGGCAGATCCCCGACGGACGAGGTGGCAGTGGAGAGCAAGCGCAGGCAGGCCCGGCGGGGTGCGGCCACGATCGTCGCCCTGCTGTCCCTCGGGCTCGTGGCCACCGCGTGCGACAGCGACGCCGGCAACGGCGAGCCGCTGCCCGGGCCCGACCCGGTGCCGGCGCCGCAGGCCAAGACGGAGCTGACCCTGGCCGTGTGGGGCAAGGAGGCGGAGGTCGCGGGCTACCAGCGCGTCGTCGACGAGTACAACCAGACCTCCACCACCAGCACGGTGACCCTCGAGTCGTGGGCCGACCGCGACGAGCTCGACGACGCCCTGCGCGCCGGTGAGGCCAGCCCCGACGTCTACCTCGCCTCGCGGCGCGACCTGACCTTCCTGCGCGAGGAGGGCTACGCGACCCCGGTCGACGAGCTGCTCGACGAGCGCTCGGTCGAGTTCGGGGACGGCTACTCGCGCGACGCCCTCGAGGCGTTCTCGGCCGACACCCGGCTGCAGTGCATGCCCTTCGGTGTCTCACCGATGGTGATCTACCGCAACACCGACCTCGTCGACTTCGAGCGGATGGTCGAGCTCGAGCTCGACACGCCCTCGCCCGAGTCGAACCGCTTCACCTTCGACGAGTTCGCGGCCGCGGCCGAGTTCGCCACCAAGCCGCGCCGGCGCAGCAAGGGCGTCTACATCGAGCCGTCCCTGCGCGGCCTGGCACCGTTCGTCTACTCCGGCGGCGGCGAGATCTTCGACGACGGTGACACGCCGACCTCGTTGGCGCTCTCGAGCGACGAGTCGCGCGACGCCCTCGAGCGCACCCTCGAGCTGCTGCGCCGCCCGAGCCTGACCCTCACCGAGGAGCAGCTCGACAAGGCCACGGCCCAGGAGTGGTTCGAGCGCGGCCGGCTCGGGATGATCGCGGGCTACCGCGACCTGGTGCCCGAGCTGCGCGACGTCGAGGGCCTGGAGTTCGACGTGCTGCCGATGCCGACGCTCGACTCCTCGGCGACCATCGGCGACCTGACCGGCCTGTGCCTCAACCCCGCCACCGAGTCGATCGCCGACGCCGCCGACCTGCTGGTGCACATGATCTCCGACGAGGTGGTCAGCGAGCTGACCCGCACCGGCTACCTGGTGCCGGCCAACCAGCAGGTCGCGCTCACCGAGGACTTCACCCAGCCCGCCCTGCAGCCGGACCGCTCCGACGTCTTCACCTCGGCCGTGCGCTCGATGCGGGTGCCCCCGCTGCTCGACACCTGGACCCAGCTGCAGCGCCTGGTGGACGGGCCGATCGCCGAGCTGGTCAACGCGCCGGGCGTGCTCGACCTCGAGACCGCCACCGAGGTGATCGACGAGCTGTCGCGCCAGGTGCTGGAGCCGGAGGCCGACGAGACCGAGGAGTCCGACTCGGGGGAGACCGACTCCGAGGGATAGTCCCTGACCCTGCTCACCGCGACGCGCGGGTGGGCGGTGCGGAACGTCTGGGACTATCCGCCCGCGGGCTCGGCAGCCCCGGGCTCGATCGGGTCGGCGGGCGGCTCGGGCTCGACGTCGCCGCCGAGCACGGCGTCGACCACCACGGGGCCGACGAGGCCGACCTGCCAGGGGCGCGCGCCCATCGCGGCGAGCGCCTCGGCGACGGCCTCGGCCAGCTCCTGCGGATCGCGGGTCGACGGCGGCGCCCACAGCACGCGGCGCAGCGAGTCGGGGGTCAGCAGGTTCTCCAGCGGCATGCCGTGCTCCTCGGCCAGCGCGCTCATCGCCTCGCGGGCCAGCACCAGGCGGCGGGCGGCGACCGGGTCGCGGTCGGCCCAGGCGCGCGGGGGAGGGGGGCCGTCGGTGCGCGGGTTGCGCGCCGGCAGCTCGGCCTCGGGCAGCTCGGCCACCTCGCGCAGCACGGCGGCGAAGCGCGCGGAGTAGCGGTCGGCGCCACGCCCGTGGAAGCCCTTGAGCGCCATCAGGGTCGCGCGGTCGGTGGGCAGGGTGGGAGCCGTGGCGGCGGCGGTCAACGCGGAGTCGGGCACGATGCGGCCCGGGGTCACGTCGCGCTGCTCGGCGATCTCGTCGCGCAGCTCCCACATCGCCTTCACCGCGCCCAGGGCCCGACGACCGCGGACCTTGTGCAGGCCCGACGTACGCCGCCAGGCATCGACACGCACCGGCTGCTCGAAGCCGCGCAGGGCGTCGAACTCCTGGCGCGCCCAGTCGTCCTTGCCGGTCGCGACCAGCTCGTCCGCGATCAGGTCGCGCAGCTCGATGAGGACCTCGACGTCGAGGGCGGCGTACTCGAGCCAGGGCCGCGGCAGCGGACGCGTCGACCAGTCGACGGCCGAGTGCTCCTTCTTCATCCGGCGCCCGATGAGGGTCTCGACGAGGGTGGCCAGGCCGACGCGGGGGTAGCCCAGCAGCCGGCCGGCCAGCTCGGTGTCGAAGAGCTCGGTGGGCCACAGGCCCTCGGCGCGCAGGCAGGGCAGGTCCTGGGTGGCCGCGTGCAGGATCCACTCGGCCTCGCCGATGGCCTCCTGCAGCGGGGCCAGGCCCTCGAAGGCGATCGGGTCGAGCAGGTGGGTGCCCGAGCCCTCGCGGCGCAGCTGGATCAGGTAGGCCCGGTTGGAGTAGCGGTAGCCCGAGGCCCGCTCGGCGTCGATGGCCACCGGCCCCTGGCCGCCGGCGATCGCCTCGCACAGCGCCAGCAGCCCCGCCTCGGTGTCGACGACCTCGCCGAGCCCGTCGCGCAGGGTCAGCAGCGGGGCCGGCTCGACCTCCTCGACGGGCTCGACCGGCTCGGTCTGCTCGACAGACGGGGTGGGGGCGGTGGTCTCGGTGGTGTCGGTGGGCTCGGCCGAGCCGGTGGGCCCGACCTCCTCGGAGCGGGTCGCCATCAGCGCGCGCCGCGCTGACCGCGCCGGCTCGGCAGCACCGCGACCCCGTCGGGCACCGGCTCGAGACCGGCGGCGGTGCACAGCAGCTCGCCCCAGGCCTCGACGTGCGGGGCGGTGTCGGGCACCCCGTCGTCGCCGAGCGCCGGGGTCCACGACGCGCGGACCTCGATCTGGGCGGTCCCGCCCTCCTCGGACATCGAGCCGAAGGCCTCGGTGGCCACCCGGGTGACGGTGCCGGACTGGTGCGAGTACGCCGCGCCGTGCGCGTCGAGCGCGTCGGTCAGCCAGCTCCAGCCGACGCCGGCCAGCAGCGGGTCGCTGACCAGGTCGACCTCGATCTCGGCGCGGGCGTAGGCCACGCAGCGGAAGGTGCCGCCCCAGGCGTCGTTGCCCTCGGGGTCGTGCAGCAGGATGATCCGCCCGGTGGCCACGTCGGTGTCGTCGACGGTGACGTCGGCGCTGAGGGCCGAGGACCAGGGCGCGATGCGCTGCGGGGCGGGCATCTCCTCGCACAGCACCTCGGGTCGCAGGCGCGCCGTGCGCAGCCCGGCGACGGCCGCGGTGAACTCGGCGGGGGCAGCGGGCACCCCGGCGCCGGGGTGCGTCTCCTGGCGGACGACCATGCCCCCAGGGTAGGCGCGAGGGCGTCGAACCGATGTGCGAACACGCCGTGGCACCTGCGACCCTTGCCCTGTGAGCACTGCCGCCGACCCGTCCGGTCAGACCAGCCCCGCCCACGACAGCGCGTTCCTGCGTGCCGCCCGGGGGCAGGACGTGCCGCACACGCCGGTGTGGTTCATGCGCCAGGCCGGGCGCTCGCTGCCCGAGTACCTGCGCGTGCGCGAGGGCGTCGCGATGCTCGACGCCTGCATGGACCCCGAGCTGGTCGTGGAGATCACGATGCAGCCGGTGCGCCGCTACGGCGTCGACGCCGCCATCTTCTTCTCCGACATCGTGCTGCCGCTCAAGGCGGTCGGCGTCGACCTCGACATCGTGCCCGGTGTCGGGCCCGTGGTCGCCGAGCCGGTGCGCACCCTGGCCGACGTCGAGCGGATCCCCGACCTGACCCCCGAGCACGTCGGGTTCATCACCGAGGCCGTGCGCGGGCTGGTCGGCGAGCTGGGCTCGACCCCCCTGATCGGCTTCGCCGGCGCCCCCTTCACCGTCGCCTCCTACCTCGTCGAGGGCGGGCCCTCGAAGGAGCACGCCAAGACCAAGGCGATGATGTTCGGTGCCCCCGAGGTGTGGGACGCGCTGATGCGCAAGATAGCCGGGATGGCGGCCTCCTACCTGGAGGTGCAGGTCGCGGCCGGCGCCTCGGCCGTGCAGCTCTTCGACTCCTGGGCCGGGGCGCTGACCCCCGCCGACTACGCCGAGCACGTCGCGCCGCACTCCACCGCGGTGCTCGAGCGCGCGGGCGCCCTGGGCGTGCCCCGCATCCACTTCGGGGTCGGCACCGCCAACCTGCTCGACCTGATGGGCGAGGCCGGCGCCGACGTCGTCGGCGTCGACTGGCGCACCCCGCTCGAGCGCGCGATCCCGCTGGTCGGCGACCGGGCGGTGCAGGGCAACCTCGACCCGACCCTGGTCTTCGCCCCCACCGACGTGATGACCGCCCGGGCCGCCCAGGTCATCGAGGCCGGCCGCGCCGCCCGCGGGCACATCTTCAACCTCGGCCACGGCGTCATCCCCGCCACCGACCCCGACCAGCTGGCGCGCCTGACCGAGTTCGTGCAGGGCTACCCGCTCGAGCAGCGCTGACCCCGCTGGGCCCGCAGCTCAGGCGGCCGCACGGCGGCGGCGTACGACCGGACGCAGCAGCAGCCAGGCCGGCGCCCCGAGCAGCAGCCCCAGCGCCACGAAGGGCAGCACCGCCCCGGTGACGGTGGCCAGGCCCAGCAGCACCGTGGTCAGGCCGTCCCAGCCGGCCCGCAGGCCGGAGAGGAAGCCGGCCTCGACGGGCTCGGGCTCGGTGCGCGCGGCGTCGGCGGGCTCGACGTGCACGGTGATCGTCGACATCGACGTCTGGTCGGCCAGGTAGGCCTGCTGGCGCAGCAGCGAGTTGAGCCGCTCCTGGCGCTGGGTCAGCTGCTGCTCGACGGCGACCACGTCGCGGATCGAGCCGGCGCGCTGCAGCAGCTCCTCGATGCGGGCGATGCTCGCGCGCTGCACCCGGATGCGCACCCGGGTGTCGACGACCTGGGTGGTGACGTCCTCGCTGGTCGAGGTGGAGGCATCGAGGTCGGCGACCTTCTCGAGCTCGTCCATCGCCTCGGTGAACTCCGCGCTGGGCACCCGCAGCACCAGCCGCGCGTCGCGCACCTCGCCCTCCTGGTCGGTGCGGGTCTCGCTGTCGGTGACCTGCCCGCGGTAGCGGTCGGCGACCTTCTGCACGTCGAAGCGGGTGTCGGCGACGTCGTCGCTGCGCAGCGAGACGGTGCCGGTGGAGATGAGCGCCGGCTGCTGGGCCTCCACCGCGTCGACGGCCCCCGCCTCGGCGCCCCCCGCCTCGGCGACGGACTCGTCGGTCGAGCCGCCCGCCGAGGAGAAGGCGTTGCGCCCGGCGCGGTCCTCGACCGCGGAGTCGGCGCCCGACATCGGCGCCGCCTCGCCGGAGGAGGAGTCGGACCCGCCGCCGGAGCCCGAGCAGGCGCTCAGCGTGGTGAGCAGGGCGAGGCAGGTGCCGGCGAGCAGCAGCCGGGGCGAGGTGGCGTCCATGGGGGTGGGACGCCGCCCGTGACCGCCCGGTTCCCGGGGCGGGTGGGCGTGCCAGCATGGGGGGCGTGCGCAGGGACGTCGTGGTCGTCGGGGGCGGGATCGCCGGGCTGGCGGCCGCCCACCAGCTGGCCCTGGCCGGGCGTGACGTGCTCCTGCTCGAGGGCTCGCCCGAGACCGGCGGCAAGCTGCGGGTCCGCGAGGTGGCCGGCGTGGGCGTCGACGTGGGGGCCGAGGCGATGCTCAACCGGCGCCCCGAGGGCGTCGACCTGGCCCGGGCGGTCGGTCTCGAGGTCGAGCACCCCGCCGTGGTGTCGTCCCGGATCTGGACCGGGGGGTCGCTGCGGCCGCTGCCGCGCTCGCTGATGGGTGTGCCGCTCGACCTCGACCAGCTCGAGGCCTCGGGCGTCCTCGACGACGAGGCCCTGGCCCGGGTGCGGGCCGAGCCGTCGCTGCCGCCCACCGACGTCGGCGACGACCTCAGCGTCGGCGACCTCGTCGACGCGCGGCTGGGTCCCGCGGTCACCGACCTGCTCGTCGAGCCGCTGCTGGGCGGGGTGTACGCCGGTCGCGCCCGGCGGATCTCCGCGCGCGCGGCCGTGCCCCAGCTGGTGGCGATGGCCGAGCGCGGCTCGCTGGTCGAGCAGGGCGCGGCGATGGCGCCCGCGGGTGCGACGTACGCCGCCCCGGTCTTCGCGGGCATCGCCGGCGGCATGGGCCGGCTGCCCGGCGTGCTGGTCGAGGCGGTGCGCGCGGCCGGCGGCGAGGTGCGCACCGGCGCGACCGTGCGGGTGCTGGCCCGCGACGGCGCCGGCTTCCGGCTGACCGTGGGGCCCACGACCGCGCCGGAGACCATCACCGCCGACGCCGTCGTGCTGGCCACCCCGGCCGCCGCGACCGCGCGCCTGCTGGGCGAGGTGGCCCCGGTCGCGGCCGAGGCGCTGGCCGGCGTCGAGGCCGCCTCGGTCGGGGTCGTCACGCTCGCCTTCGCGGTCGACGACGTGCCCGACCTAGTCACCAGCGGCTCGTCGGGGTTCCTGGTGCCGCCGGTGGAGGGGCGCGCGATCAAGGCCTCGACCTTCTCGTGCACGAAGTGGGCGTGGGTGCGCGAGGCCGGCGCCGCCCAGGGTGTCGTGCACCTGCGCACCTCGATCGGCCGGCACGGCGACGAGGCCGCCCTGCAGGCCCCCGACGAGCGGCTCGTCGAGCTCTCGCTGGCCGACCTGAGCGCCGCTGTGGGGCTGCGGGCCCGGCCCGTCGACACCCACGTGCAGCGGTGGGGCGGCGGGCTGCCGCAGTACGCCGTGGGCCACCTGGCGCTGGTCGCGCGGGTGCGCGCCGCGGTGGGCGAGGTGCCGGGGCTCGCCGTCTGCGGGGCGGCGTACGACGGCGTGGGGATCCCGGCGGTGATCGGCTCGGCGCGCCTGGCGGTCGATCGGGTGAGCGGCTGACGGGTCGTTCGGGGCAGTTGGCACAATGAGCCCATGAGCGACACCCAGAGCAACGCCTCCCGGGTCCGGGAGATCAACGACTCGATCCGCTACACGATGTGGTCGGTCTTCCGCCTGCGCGACGTGCTCGGCGACGGCGCCGACCGTGCCGCCGAGGCGGCCGAGGTCGAGGAGCTCCTCGAGGCGCTCGCGGGCGACGACGTGGTGGTGCGCGGCGTCTACGACGTCAGCGGGCTGCGCGCCGACGCCGACGTGATGGTCTGGACCCACGCGGTCGACTCGGTGCAGCTGCAGGACGCCTACCACCGCTTCCGCCGCACCGCCTTCGGCGCCCGGCTCGAGCCGGTGTGGTCGCAGATGGCGCTGCACCGCCCGGCCGAGTTCAACAAGAGCCACGTGCCGGCCTTCCTCGCCGACGAGGAGCCCAAGCAGCACATCTGCGTCTACCCCTTCGTGCGCTCCTACGAGTGGTACCTGCTCGAGGACGACGAGCGCCGCGCGATGCTCGCCGAGCACGGCAAGATGGCGCGCGACTACAAGGACGTGCGCGCCAACACCGTGGCCAGCTTCGCCCTCGGCGACTACGAGTGGATGCTGGCCTTCGAGGCCGACGAGCTCTACCGCATCGTCGACCTGATGCGGCACCTGCGCGGCTCCACCGCCCGCCGCCACGTGCGCGAGGAGGTGCCGTTCTACACCGGCGCCCTGACTCCCGTCCCCGACCTCCTGCACCGTCTGCCCTGACCCGGCCCGAATCGCGCGCTGACCCGGCCTGAATCTCACGCTGACCCGGCCCATATCTCGCGTCGACCCGGCCTGGACCTACGCCCGTGCGAGAGGTGCAGGTCCGGGCCGGCTCGATGCGAAGAACGGGCCGGCTCGGCGCGAAGTCTGGGCCGGGTCAGCGGGAGATCTGGGCCGGGTCGGCGATGATGGAACCCCCGCCCGAGAGGAACCGTCCCACCCCCATGCGCACCCCAGCCCGCCGGCGTACGACCGGTCTCGCCCTGCTCGTCGCCCCGCTGCTGCTGGTCTCCGCGTGCGGCGGGGGAGAGGACGAGGTGGCCGTCGACGACGGCGCGGCGAGCTCGCCGGCGCCCCTGGAGCCGCAGCCGACGCCCGGCTCGGTGCGCACCCGCGACCTGGTGATGGTGATGGACACCGGTGAGGGGCCCGAGATGTGCCTGGGCCCGGTGGCGGAGTCCTACCCGCCGCAGTGCAGCGGCCCCGCCATCGAGGGCTGGCGCTGGCGCGACCAGCAGGCCTTCGACAAGGCCGGCGACGTGCGCTGGGGCTACTTCGCGCTCACCGGCGACTGGGACGGCACCACCTTCACCGTCTCCGACGCGATCCCCGCGGCGCTCTACAGCCCGGTGCGCGAGGACGAGCAGGACCCGCCCCCGCCGCTGCGCCAGCGCGACGAGGCCTCGATCAACGAGATCGCCCGCGAGGTGAGCGGGCTGCCGGGCGTGGTCGGCACCTACGTCGAGGACAACCAGGTCGTCGCCGAGGTGGCCTACGACGACGGCGCGCTGCAGCAGCGCCTCGACGAGCAGCACGGCGCCAACGCGGTGCTGGTCGTCCCGCAGCTCGTCGACGCGGGCTGAGCGACCCAGAGCCCGGCCGCCCTGGCGGGCTCAGCCCGCGACGGGCCCGGAGCCGTCGGCCGGCTCGAGGGTCATGCTGACCGAGTTGATGCAGTAGCGGTCACCGGTCGGGGTGCCGTAGCCGTCGGGGAAGACGTGGCCCAGGTGCGAGCCGCACCCGGCGCAGCGGACCTCGACCCGCTTCATGCCGTGCGAGGTGTCCTCGATGTACTCGATCGTCTCGCTGATCGGCTGGTAGAACGACGGCCAGCCGCAGCCCGAGTGGAACTTGGTGTCGGACTCGAACAGCTTGGCCTGGCACGCCTTGCAGCGGTAGACGCCGGTCGTCTCGGTGTCGGTCAGCCGCCCCACGCCGGCGCGCTCGGTGCCCGCCTGGCGCAGCACGGCGTACTCCTCGGGTGAGAGCTGCTCGCGCCACTCGGCGTCGGTCTTCTCCACGTCGTAGCCCATGCCTCCAGCCTACGTGGGCCACCTCATCCCTCCAGGGCGTTGACGAGCGTCGGTGCACGGCTGTTCACTGTGCTCGGTAAAGATCCCCGTCCGAGGAGGCACCGGTTGAGCGCGACGATCCCGTGGGAGCGCGTGCGCCGCGCAGGCGCGAAGCTGACGACACCGCTGCACCCTGACGACTACCTCTCCCTGATCAACCCGCTGTGGAGCCAGCGCGAGCTGCGCGGGCGGGTCGAGAAGGTCGTGCAGGAGACCGAGGACGCCGCGACCCTGGTGATCCGGCCCGGCTGGGGCTGGCGCTTCGACCACCGCCCCGGCCAGTACGTCGGCATCGGGGTGCAGGTCGAGGGCCGCTTCCAGTGGCGCTCCTACTCCGTCAGCTCGCCCCCGCGGCGCTCGGGACGCCACATCGCGATCACGGTGCGGGCGATGCCCGAGGGACTGCTGTCCAGCCACCTGGTCAAGGGGCTCGCGCCGGGCACGATCGTGCGGCTGGCCAAGCCCGAGGGCGACTTCGTGCTGCCCGACCCGCCGCCGCCGCGGATGCTCTTCCTGGTCGGCGGCTCGGGCATCACCCCCGTGATGGCGATGCTGCGCACCCTCGACCGGCGCGCCAGCATGCCCGACGTCGTCCTGCACTACTCCTCGCCGACGCCCGAGCGGATGATCTTCCGCGACGAGCTGGCGCGGCTCGAGGAGGCGCACGAGGGCCTCACCGTGCACCGGCTCCACACCGACACCGACGGGCTCCTCGAGGTCGGTGACCGCGAGCGCGGGCTCGACGCGGTGTGCCCCGACTGGCGCGAGCGCGAGACCTGGGCCTGCGGTCCGGGCCCGATGCTCGACGCGGTCGCCGAGCACTTCGAGGCCCAGGGCGTCGACGACCGGCTGCACCTCGAACGCTTCACCCTGCAGCTGGGCGGCGACGGCGGCGAGGGCGGGGCGATCAGCTTCCGCAACTCCGGCAAGCAGGTCGAGGTCGACGGCGCCACGACCGTCCTGGAGGCCGGCGAGCAGGCCGGCGTCGGGATGCCCTACGGCTGCCGGATGGGCATCTGCCACACCTGCACGCTGACGCTGGTCTCGGGCACCGTGCGCGACCTGCGCAACGGCGAGGAGTTCGCCCAGCCCAACGAGCAGGTGCAGACCTGCGTCACCGCCGCCGTCGGCGACTGCGTCATCGACATCTGAACCACCCAGCACCGACCCACGAGCACGACCCACGAGCACCGATCCACGAGCACGATCCACGAGCACCGATCCACGAGCACCGAGGAGACGACATGGCGATCGCCGACGTCCAGGAGTACACCCACCTCACCGACGACGAGGTCGAGCAGATCGGCCGCGAGCTCGACCGCATCCGCGCCGACGTCGAGGAGTCGCGCGGCGCCGCGGACGCGGCGTACATCAACCGGATGATCAAGGTGCAGCGCGGTCTCGCGGCGGCGGGCCGGGTCACCCTGATGACGACCTGCCACTCGAGGAAGGCGCGGGTGCCGGGCGCGGTCGCCGGCGCGACCATGCTCGGCCTGGCCAAGATCCTCGAGAACATGGAGATCGGCCACAACGTCATGCACGGGCAGTGGGACTGGATGAACGACCCCGAGATCCACTCCTCCAACTGGGAGTGGGACACCGCCCAGCCCGCCGAGCAGTGGAAGCACTCGCACAACTACATCCACCACCAGTTCACCAACGTGCTCGGCTACGACAACGACATCGGCTACGGCGTCCTGCGGATGGCCCGCGAACAGCGCTGGAACCCCGCCAACCTCGGCCAGCCGGTCTACAACGCGCTGCTGGCCTCGCTGTTCCAGTGGGGCGTGGCGCTGCACGACCTCGACCTCGAGAAGATCCGCAAGGGCGAGAAGGACCCGAAGGAGATGAAGCGCCAGCTCAAGCAGATCTGGCGCAAGGGCCGCAACCAGGCGCTCAAGGACTACGTCGTCTACCCGGCGTTGTCGGGGCCGCACTGGCGCACGACCATCAAGGCCAACGCCACGGCCAACCTGGCGCGCAACCTGTGGTCCTACATGATCATCTTCTGCGGGCACTTCCCCGACGGGGCGATGCACTTCACCGAGGAGGAGCTCGAGGACGAGACCCGCTCGGAGTGGTACCTGCGCCAGATCCTGGGTGCGGCCAACTTCGAGGGCGGCCCGCTGCTGCACGTCCTCTCGGGCAACCTCGGCTTCCAGATCGAGCACCACCTCTTCCCCGACCTGCCCAGCAACCGCTACGCCGAGATCTCGGAGCGGGTGCGCGCGCTCTGCGACAAGTACGACCTGCCGTACACCACCGGCCCGCTGCACCGGCAGTACGGGCAGACGCTGCGCACGATCATGAAGCTCTCGCTGCCCAACCGCTTCACCTCCTCCGACTCCCCGCCGGAGCCGCCGAACCGCCCCGACGCCGTCGAGGCGCCGCCGGTCGACAAGGGCCGCAAGTCCGACGCCGAGCTGCCCCCGCGCCGCTCCGAGCTCGGCGGGTGGTCGCGCTCCGGCATCGGGCGGGCCTCGTGATCCGCGGCCTGGGCCGCGACGTCGACGCGCGTACGGCGCCCTTCGCGTGGGAGCCCGACGAGCAGGGTCGACCCGCGCTCATGGGGGCGCGGGTCACCCAGTGCGCGCTGAGCCGGATCTGCGGGGCGTGCGCCGAGTCGCTGGGTCGCCCGATCGCGTTCGTGGGCGACGCCGACGAGGTCGCGCGCAACGCCTTCCACGCCCCGCCGCTGCACGAGGAGTGCGCTCGGGGTCTGGCTGCCGGCTCGCCGGACTGGCGGGTGGTGCTGACCGCGGGGTTCGAGTTCGTGCGGCCGGTCGCTGGTGCGGCCGACCGGCGGCCGACGTTCGAGCCGAACTCGCTGCTCTGAGGTTCGTCCGGGTCGTGGCCTGGGTCGTGGCCTGGGTCGTGGTCTGGGTCGTGGCTTGGGTCGTGGTTCCTGGACGCGCCATGGCGCGTCCAGGGGCACACGACCCGGACCACGACTCGAACCACGACCGGAACCACGACCTGAGCCAGCCCGGCGTGGTGGAGCTCGCGGCGCGAGTGCCCTGGCGTCGGTATAGCTTGCCGTCATGAAGAGCGACGAGGTCCCGGCGACTCCCGCCCAGCGGTGGCGGCGGTGGGGACTGCTCGCCGCGGTGCTCGCCCTGGTCGTCGGGGCCGGCGTGCTGGCGTGGGAGCGGAGCCACCCCGACGTCGCCTTCGACTACGGCTACGGCATCGGGTCGAAGCGGGCCGTCGGCGAGACGGTGTGGACGACGTTGGCCGACTCCCAGAGCATCGGCTCGTCCGCGATCACCTTCACCGAGCTCGAGCCCGTCATCGAGCGCGACGGGGCTGCGGTGGACGTGGAGTACCTGGTCTGCGCCCTCGACGAAGAAGCACTGGCCGAGGACGGGGTCGGCAGCTTCGGCTACGGGCTCCGGGACATGGCCGTACGCCGTTCCTGCGCCACCACCTCGCCGGCCCTGGGCGCGCGCCTGGTCGCCGAGCCGGGTGTCCGCCGGGAGCTGCTGGTCGGCATCACGGCCACGCGGCCGGGTCGGACCATCATCAGTGGTCATCGCGCGGCGTACGACGTCGGCTGGCGACGCGGCCACGGTGACATCCTGGTCGAGACCGACCTGCGCGCGACTCCGAGCAGCTAGACACCCCGGACCGCGACCTGGGACGGGGCTTCCCCAGACGTGGGTGCCTGGTCGGTCGTCCCCAGGCGGGGTCCCGGGTCGTGGTCCCGGGGTGGTCGGCGCCGTGGCGCTACCGTGCTCGCGTGGCGCGCCTCATCCACCTCAACGGCCCGCCGGGCATCGGCAAGTCGACGATCGCCCGGCGCTACGTCGCTGAGCACCCGGGAGTGCTGAACTGCGACATCGACCTGCTCCGCACTCTCATCGGGGGGTGGTCAGAGGACTTCGCCGGGGCTGGTGCCCTGATCCGCCCCGCAGCCCTGGCGATGATCGAGGCCTACCTGGGGCACGGTCACGACGTGGTCCTGCCCCAGATGCTGATCGACCCTGCGCAGGTGGAGCTCTTCGAGAGCCGCGCTGTCGCGGCCGGGGCGACGTACGTCGAGCGGTTCCTGATGGACGAGCAGGAAGCCAGCGTGCAGCGATTCGGTCGGCGCGGCGCCTCTCGTCCAGAGGACCCCTGGCACGACCAGGTGCGCGTGATCGTCGAGCGCCAGGGTGGTGAGACCGCCTTGGTGCGTTGCTGGGTGGCGCTCGAGGAGCTGCAGGCGCGACGCCCGTCGGCACAGGTCGTCCCGAGCATCGAGGGGGCACCGGAGGACACCTACCGGCTCCTGGTGGAGTCGCTGTCCCGTGGCACTCGCCGCTGAGGCCTCCTCTCCGCCCCAGGGGCAGCCGGGTCTCCTGGGCAGGTCCGTGTGGTCGCCACGTCGGCCCCGCAGCCGCACGCCGGGTCGTGGTCCGGGTCGTGGTCCCTGGACGCTCCATGGCGCGTCCTGAGGCACACGACCCGAGCCACGACCCGAGCCACGACCCGAGCCACGACCCGAGCCACGACCCGAGCCACGATCCGGACCACGACCTGACTCAGCGCTCGGGGCGCACCAGGACCTCGTAGTCCACCCCGGTCGGCGCCCGGAAGTGCCCGACCCGCTCGAAGCCGAGCGACTCCACCACCCGCAGCGCGCGCGTGTTGAAGCTCGCGACCGTCATCCGGTACGCCGCCGGGGCGAAGCGCGCGCGGCCGTGCGCCAGCCCGGCCCGGACGGCCTCGCGGCCGAGGCCCTGGCCGACCAGCTCGGGGTGCAGTCCGCCGCCGGTGTCGAGGGCGGCGTCGTCGTACGCCCAGCCCGGCACCTGCCCGTCAGGGCCGAACGAGCGGAAGCCGACCAGGCGCCCGCCCGCCGTGAGCGCGTGGAAGCCCGACGCGGGGTCGGCCAGGGCACCGGGGTCGGCGTCGGTCATGTCGTAGACGTCGTACGGCGCCGGGTAGCGCCAGGTGCGGACGTCGGCCGCCTGGTCCCGGGTGAGCGGAGCCAGCGCCAGCGGGCCGAGGGTCGTCACTCCACCAGGCCCAGCGCCGCGTCGACGATCGCGGCGACGTCGAGCCCGTGCAGGCGGTAGGCGTCGGCGAGCCCGGAGGACTGCCCGAACTCCTCGACGCCCAGGCAGCGGATGCGGTCGCCGCGGGCGCCGGCGAGGAACGACAGCGTGTGCGGGTGGCCGTCGAGCACGGTCACCAGGGGCGCCGGTGCCGAGGCGGGGAGCAGCTCGGCGAGGACGTCGCCGCCGGTGCCGCCGCCGCGGCGGCCGCGCTGCTGGAACGAGCGGAAGACCAGGTCGGGGCTGGTCAGGCAGACCACCCCGGCCCGCACGCCCTGCCCGCGCAGGCTCTCGGCCGCCGCGAGCACCTCGGGCATGAGCGCGCCGACGCCGACCAGCGTCACCTGCTCCTGGTCGAGCGCGTGCTCGGCGGGCAGCCGGTAGCCGCCGGCCACCGCCTGTCGGCGGCGCCGCTCGACGAGCGCCGGGTCGTCGGGCAGCTCGGCGAGAGTGGGGTCGAGCGGTCGCGTGGAGAGCCGGAAGTACGACGACGTGCCGCCCGGCACGCCGACCGACTCCATCGCGGCCAGGAAGCACCACTCCAGGTCCTGCGCGAACGCCGGCTCCCAGGCGGTGCAGCCCGGCTGCTCGAGGCCGATCGACGGCGTGGTGATCGACTGGTGCGCCCCGCCCTCGGGCGCCAGCGTGACGCCCGACGGGGTGCCGACCAGGATCGACTGGCCGCCGGAGTAGATGCCGTAGGACCACGGCTCCAGCGCACGCGAGACGAACGGGTCGTAGATGGTCGCGATCGGGATCAGCCGCTCTCCCCACCGCGACCAGGTCGCGCCCAGCTCGCCGAGCAGCGAGACCAGGTTGACCTCGGCGATGCCGAGCTCGATGTGCTGGCCGTTCTGTCGCTCCGACCAGCGCAGCAGCCGCTCGGTGTCGTCGGCGAACCAGTCGCGCCGGTCCTCCACCGACCACACCCCGGCCTTGTTGATCCACCCGCCGAGGTTGGTCGAGGAGGCCACGTCGGGGCTGCAGGTGACCAACCGCGCGGCCACCGCCGGCGCGTCGCGGTGCAGGTCGGCCAGCAGCCGGCCCAGGGCCGCCTGGGTCGAGACCGGGCGCTTGTGGGCGTGGCCCAGCGCGACGGGCACCGGGAGCGGGGTCGTCGGCGGCTGCGGCGTACGACGCAGGGTCGCGGCGCGCTGCTCGCACAGCTCGGCGGCGACGCTGCCCGCGGGGAAGCGTGACCACGGCGCGGAGCGGTCGCCGCCGGTCCGCTCGGCCAGGGCGTCCATCTGCTCACCGGTCAGGAGTGCGGAGTGGTTGTTGGGGTGGCCCTCGGTGGGCAGCCCGCGGCCCTTGATCGTGTAGGCGAACACGACGGTGGGCCGGTCGTCGGCGACGTCGGCGAAGGTGTCGACGAGCAGCCCGAGGTCGTGGCCGCCGAGGTCGCGCACCAGGCCGGCCAGGTCGTCGGCGTCGAGGGAGTCCACGAGGCCGCGCAGCTCGGTCGAGGGCGACCACGCCTCCGACTCGGCGAGCAGCCGGGTCGCGAGCTCGTCGCTGCCGGCGCGCAGCATCCGCTGGTACTCCTCGTTGGGCATCTGCTCCAGGCGGGCGCGCAGCTCGGCACCGCCCGGGCGCTCGAAGAGCTCGCTGATGCGACGACCCCACTTGATCGTCACGACCTGCCAGCCGGCCGCCTCGAACATGCCGGCCAGCCGGGCGATCTGCAGCTCGGGCACGACCCGGTCGAGCGACTGCCGGTTGACGTCGACCACCCACAGCACCTCGCCGAGCCGGGCCACCGCGGGGTCGGCCACGGCCTCCCAGATCGCGCCCTCGTCGAGCTCGGCGTCGCCGAGCAGGCTGACGAAGCGGCCGGCCGGGGGAGCGTCGGCGAAGCGGGAGGTGACGTAGCGGTGCGACATCGCCGCCCACAGCGCCGCGGTCGCGCCGATGCCGACCGATCCGGTGGAGAAGTCGACGGTGTCGGGGTCCTTGAGCCGCGAGGGGTAGGACTGCAGCCCGCCCTTGGCCCGCAGCGTCGCCAGGTAGGCCTCGTCGAGGTCGCCGAGCAGGTAGTTGAGTGCGTGCAGCACCGGCGAGGCGTGCGGCTTGACCGAGACCCGGTCGTCGCGCTCGAGCTCGGCGAACCACAGCGCCACCATGATGTCGACCATCGAGGCCGAGGAGGCCTGGTGGCCGCCGACCTTGACCCCGCTGTCGTTGGGGCGTCCGGCGTTGGCGGCGTCGACGATGGAGGTCGCCAGCCACAGCACGCGGCGCGAGACCTCGCGGAGCAGGGCGGGGTCGGGCGTGGTCACGGTTCTCCTCCGGAGGGGGTCGGTCAGACGCCGGCGGGCTGGGGCGCCTGGGTGCTGGGGCGCCACTGTGCCACCGAGGGGCTGCCCGAGGGGGCCACCCGGCTGGCGTCCAGCGCCGCGGCGAGGTCGTCGAGCAGGTCGAGCGGGTCCTCCAGCCCGACCGAGAACCGTACGACGCCCGCGCCGGGCCGCGCGTGGGGCGCGACCGGGCGGTGGGTCAGCGCGGCGGGGTGCTGGACCAGCGAGTCGACCCCGCCCAGCGAGACCGCGTGGGTGAACAGCCGCACCGCCGAGGTCAGCCGCGCGGCGGCGTCGTACCCGTCGTGCAGGGTGATGGCGACCATCGCGCCCGAGCCACGCATCTGGGTGCCGACCAGCCCGCGGGGGTCGTCGAGGCCGGGGTGGTGCACGGTGGCGACCTCGTCGCGGCCCTGGAGGAACTCGACCAGGCGGTGCGCGCCGTCCTGCTGGGCGCGCACCCGCAGCGGCAGGGTGGCCAGGCCGCGGTGCAGGAGGTAGGCGCCCAGCGGGTGCAGGATGCCGCCGGTCACCGCGCGCACCTGGCGCAGCCCGTTGGCGGTCTCCTCGTCGCAGGCGATGACGCCGCCCACGACGTCGCCGTGCCCGCCGAGGTACTTGGTGGCGCTGTGCAGCGCCATCGCGGCGCCGTGGTCGAGCGGGTTCTGGAGCACCGGGGTGGCGAAGGTGTTGTCGACCAGCACCGGCACGTCGCCGGCGGCGGCCACCGCGGCGCGGATGTCGAGCAGCTCCAGCGTCGGGTTGGCCGGGGTCTCCACGACCACCAGCGCGGTGTCGGGGCGCACGGAGGCGGCGATCTCGGCCTCGGTGCACCAGGTGACCTCGGTGCCGAGCAGCCCGGTCGAGAGCAGGTGGTCGGAGCCGCCGTACATCGGGCGGACCGCGACGACGTGGCGCTTGCCGGTCAGCATCGTGCGCGAGAGCACCGCGGCCGACATCGCGGCCATGCCGGAGGCGAAGGCCACCGCCGACTCGGCGTGCTCCAGCGTGGCGAGCGCGGTCTCGAAGCGGGCCACGGTCGGGTTCCACAGCCGCTGGTAGACGTGGCCGCCCTCGGTGGGGTGACCGCCGGTGGCCATCGACTCGTAGGACTCGCCGCCGGTGTCGAGGTCGGGCAGCGGGTTCGTCGAGGAGAGGTCGAGCGGCAGGGCGTGCACGCCCAGGGCGGTCAGGTCGTCACGGCCGCTGTGCACGGCGAGGGAGTCGAGGCGCATGCCGTGATCCTCGCTGAGAAGTCACCTTGATCCATGCGCCGTTGTCGAAGACGTAGCCTGGGTGATGATCTCTTGCAGAAGCAGCAGGATCACCGCCCAGATGAGGACTCCGCGTTGCCTGGATCACAACCCGTCGACCGGGCCGCCGCCGGCCTGGACTCCCTCGACCTCGACATCCTGCGCGCCCTGGGCGCCGACGGCCGCCTGACCAACAAGGCGCTCGCCTCGCGGCTGGGGGTTGCCGAGTCGACCTGCGCCTACCGGGTGCGCTCGCTGCGCGACCGCGGCGTCATCGTCGGCACCAGCGTGCAGGTCGACGTCGCCACGCTGGGCTTCCCGCTGCAGGCGGTCATCAAGGTGCGCCTGGGCAGCCACGACCAGCAGCACGTGACCCGCCTGTACGACGCCCTGGTCGAGGCCCCGGGCGTGCTGCAGGCGCTGCACGTCGCCGGCGAGGACGACTTCCACCTGCTGGTGGCCGTCGCCGACCCCGAGGCGCTGCGCGACCTGGTGCTCGAGCACGTCACGGTGCACCCCGTGGTGCGCTCGACCGAGACCCAGCTGGTCTTCGAGCGCCGCAAGGGCCACGGGGTGCTGTGAGGCCGGGCCCGGGCGCCGCTCAGCCGGCCGACGACGTACGCCCGGCGAGCCAGGCGTGCAGCTCGGGGCCGTCGGCCTCGACCCGGTCCATCTCCTCGCCGCCGTCGCAGGTCAGCAGCGCGACCGTGGTGTGGGCGGGGGAGGAGGCGACGACCTGCCAGGCCCGCCGCGCAGCGCCCACTCCTCGAGGGTGCGGGCGGGCCGCGGGACGGGGAGCATCAGAACCCCGTGGTGCACCAGGGTGTCGGACCGCCGTCGGCCATCGCGGCGAAGGCGTCGGCGTCGGGGCCGCTGACCCGCCCGGCGGCCGCCAGATCGGCGGCGTCCACGTCGCCGAGGTAGAGCTGGCCCAGCGTCTCGGCCGAGAGCCGCACGCCCGCCTCGTCGTCGGTACGCCGCACCGTCGCGGCGCCGCCGCGGGTCGTGACCCGCCAGCGCCCGGAGGTGTGGCCCAGGGCGTCGTCGACGTCGAGCACCACGTCGCCGTCGGCCTGCCACGGACGGGCCTCGAGCGCGACCGGCAGGTCGAGCACCCGCACCCACAGCGTGTCGTGCAGGGCGGTGGTGGTCACGACCCGCGGGTCGACCAGCGCGAGGTCGAGCGTGCCGAGCAGCGGGCTGCGGCCCCAGCGGACCTTCTCGACGAGGTCGATGTCGGCGATGAAGCGCCACAGCCGCAGGTAGGCGGTCGGTGTGTCGGCGGCGAGGTCGACCAGCTCGACCGCCGCGTCCTTGCGGTGGTCGCCGTTGTGCTTGAAGAGGGCGTAGCCGTCGACGACGCCGGCGGGGTCGAGGTGCAGCACCGCACGCAGCATCTTGTCGGGGGCGCCCTTGTCCCAGTCGTACTCGCCGGTCAGGAACATCTCGTAGAACGCGGGCCTGCTGACCGCGCCGCGGGTGCGCTGCAGGTGGCGGTCGAAGACCTCGCGCACGTGCGGCCACGCCTCGGCCGGCTCCACCAGCTCGAGGCTGCCCGGGTCGTCGAGGTCGCGCAGCCCGAAGCGGGAGCCCGTGTCGATCTCGACGCGTCGCCCGCGCACGGCCGGGCCGAAGCCGAAGCGGCCGTAGATGGAGCCCTCGGTCGCGGTCAGCGCCGCCAACGGCCGGCCCTGCGCGAGCGCGTGGTCGAGGTCCTCGGTCATCAGCCGGCGCAGCAGGCCCTGGCGACGGTGGGTGGGTGCGACGGTGACGTCGCTGATCATGTGCAGCCCGAGCGTGCGGCCGCCGCCGACGTTGAGCTCGCCGGCCCAGCTCGCGAAGGTGCCGACCGGCAGCGTGCCGTCGGCGACCCGGGCGGTGGGCCAGGCGCCGCGGACCACCGCCCCGTCCCGCCCGGCGTACCTGCGCCAGCGGTCGAACTCGGCCTGGTCGTTGCGGCCGTCGTGGAAGCCGCGGGCCAGGCCCTCCAGCCACCCCCGCAGCAGCGCCGCGTCGGCACCCTCGTCACCGGGCTCGAGGGTGCGGAAGGTCAGGTCGGCGTGCGGCTCACTCACCCCGACACCCTAGGAGCACCCCCACCCACCCCTCCACGCGATATCCGCCTCCGCTGGTCGAGCAGTGACGAGCGCCAGCGAGGAGCGTCGCCTCCGTTGGTCGAGCAGTGACGAGCGCCAGCGAGGAGCGT